>JAPYUD010000001.1:0-27796 GCA_029936215.1 Pirellulaceae bacterium
TTGCTGCTTCCACTGAGCACCGCAAAGTACACTTCCAAGCCGGTCGAGAAGCTGGTCATCCGGGTCTCCCTCAAGAGCGATGCGCCGCTGAAGAACATTTACAGCCCCAGCCATGCGATGGAGGTCAAGCGAACAAGCCCCAGGCAGGCCACGGTGCAGTCGATCCAGAACAATGTCATCCCGGGGAGTGACTTCCGACTGATGTACGATGTCGGCGATGATGCTGTTGCCGCCAGCCTGGTCTCCTATCGGCCCGTGGAAACCGAGGACGGTTACTTCATGCTCCTGGTGAGCCCGGAAATCAAGTCGACGATGGACAAGGTGATCCGCAAGAACGTGGTTTTCGTGGTCGATCGCTCAGGCAGCATGAGCGGCAAGAAAATCGAGCAGGCCAAGGGGGCTCTCCGCTTCGTGCTCAATAACCTGAACAAGGGCGACCTTTTCAACATTGTCGCCTATGACACGGAGATCGAGAGTTTCCAGCCCGAGATGCAGCGTTATGGCGATGGCACGCGCAAGGAGGCTCTCGGTTTCGTGGAGGGAATCCATGCCGGCGGCAGTACCAACATTGACGGGGCACTGACGGTCGCCCTGGACATGCTCAAGGATGACCAGGATCCCAGTTACCTGATCTTCCTCACCGATGGACTCCCCACGGCAGGCCAGACGAATGCCAACGCGATCGTGACCAACGCCACGAAACATAATGCTGTGCGAGCCCGGATTTTCAATTTCGGCGTTGGCTATGACGTCAACAGCCGGCTGCTGGACAAGCTGGCTCGCGAGTGTTTTGGCCAGAGCCAGTACGTGCGTCCCGATGAGGATATCGAGGAACAGGTGAGTCGGCTTTACCAGCGTATCGGTGCCCCGGCAATGACCGACATTGCCATCCATTACGACATCGACGGGCTGGCGGTGGAAAAAGGAGCTGTTACCAACCGCGTTTACCCAAAGGATGCCTATGACCTTTTTGCCGGCGATCAGCTCGTCCTGGTCGGTCGTTACAAGCACTCCGGAGCGGTCAAGCTGACCGTCAAGGGCAAGGTCGGGGGTAAAGAGGAAAAATTTGATTTCAAGGGAACACTTGTGAAGCACTCGACAGAGAGTTCCCGTGGTTACGTGGAACGACTCTGGGCAATGAGGCGGATTGGCGAGATCATCGACAAGATCGACCTGGAAGGCCGCACCGAGGAGCTGGTGGACGAGTTGATTGCCCTTTCCAAGCGGCACGGCATCCTCACCCCCTACACCTCCTTCCTTGCCGACGATACGGGAGGTCCCGTCGAAGAAGCACGTGGGCGACGACTCACCAACGAAGCCCTCGACCAACTCTCCGCCGCCGATGCTGGCAAGTCCGGGGTTCAGCAGCGGTTTGCCAAGGCCGCCCTGCAACGTGGAAGCCCGGCCGGGTTCGGTGGTGGTGGATTCAGGGTACTGGACCTAAAAAGTGACCGTGAGGTAACTCTTCGGACGGTCCAGAACGTGGGCAACAAGACATTTTTCCGCCGCGACGGTGCCTGGGAGGACTCGACGATTACCGAAAAGCAGAAGAAGGAGCTGCAGGTGATCAAGCGTTACAGCGACGAGTACTTCCGCCTGGCACGGGACCTGGGCAAGGACGCTCCACGCTACCTGGCCCTGGAAGGCACGGTGATGGTGGTGATCAGGGGGCGAGCCTACCAGCTGGAAGACTAGGTTCGGGAAAGAAGCAGGTCGCCTCTAGACCCGGTGTCCCTCGGCCCCGATACGGTTCTGGAACTGGCTGAAGCTGTCCTGGTATTCATCCTTTGTTGAATGGACATGCTCTGCCTCGGTGATGAAACGAATGTTGTCCTGCTGCTGAACTCCGTGGGACTCCAGGATCTGCTTGAAGTCATCGAGTGGATCTCCGTACACGAGCAGCATCTTGTGTTCATCAAACTGGACTTCCTGTTGCCGTGATGGATTGAGCACGGCAATCCCGCAGCAACCGTCGTTGGTCAGCAGGTCCTCGAAATCCCAGAGGAAACTCTTGAGCACTGGCAGATCGATGTGTTCACGGTAGAGGTCATCGTGCTGCCCGACTTTACAATGATGGCTGGTTTCCAGCACCATATCCACCACGCTTCCAAGCGGATCCAGCAGGTCCATGAAAAGCTCAAAGAGAATCTCATGGGAGGCTGCTGCGGTCAGCATGGGAACCTCTCCACCGGACTCCTTGTCATGAAAACTCTCGCAGCGGAATCCCTGGCGGGGAACAACCTGCAGGTCATAGGAAGGCCGCACGGCCCCGGTAAGCTGAAAATCACCGTAACGGTCATTTTCCAGGTGCGTCTCCATTTCGGTCGGAGACAGCGTATGAAAGGCCTCATCGTGCACGTTCGCCATGGATTGGTCGTCCGGCTCGCCGGTAAAAATTCGCTTCAGAAAACTCATGGCAATTCACTGCCCACGATGGGCTCCATAAAACAAGAACAAGAATCTATCGACTTCCAGCCCCACGCTCTGGCCGGGAGTGATCTACAGAAAACCTAGGTCACGATCCTGACAAAGCACAAACCGCAGCACGAAAGTAACCTCCAGGAGAGAAAACCAGGCGTCACAAGCGTCATGGACGGACAAGTCGACACAGCCGGATCTTCGTTTTTGCGGCGGGTGGGAGACCGCTGTTTGCTATAATCCCTGCCGTTTGGGATCTTCTCTCGTGAAAATGGCTGCCGTGTACCGCTCTCGCAACACCCCGCCTGCACTCCTGGCCTGCTGCCTGCTACTGGCTGGCTGCTATGAGCCGGACCCACAATCCATCGCGGAATTGCTGGATTCAGAAAACGAGCAGTGGTCGATCATCCTGCTCTCCGGAGAACGTATCGGCTGGGCGATGCAGAGCCAGCAGATCGTAGAGCAGGCAGGTGAAAAGCTACGGGTGACTCGCCAGGAGATACACACCTCGATCGAGCGCGGGGGAGATATCACCGAGCAGCAACTGCTGCTGGAGTCCACGACGACCCTGGCAGGGGAATTGAGGGAATTTTCCCAGTCAGAGACAGGTGGTCCTTCGACCACCACGGTGACTGGTGAAATGGTGAAGGGGGCCCTCCATATTCGCCGCGGCGAGACGGTCACGACGATCTCCTGGAACCCCGGGCACGGGGGTTTCTTTTCGGTAGCAAAAAGCCTGCAGCAGACCCCGCTGCAACCGGGAGAAACTCGTACCGTGACAGAATTAACACCTCAGCTGTTAAAGCCGGGCAACGTGAGCCTGGAGGCCTTCGAGCTCGAATCGATCGCCACGCCAGGCGGGCTCAAGCGACTCCTGAAGGTACAGCGAAAGGACTCCCTGGCGACGGGCGAACTGATCAGCTGGATGTGGATCGATACCGAGGGGACGATCCATGCGGCCCGCACCGAGGGGATCGAACTGTGGCAGTTCCTGGCTAGCCGGGAGCAGGCAATGCAACCGCTGGTGCGGACTGGCAAGGACCTGCTGGAGAAAATGATGGTCCCGGTCGACCGTCCCCTGCTCAACGCCCCCGACACCCGGAGGGTCGTTTACCGACTGCACCTGGAGAGGCCCATCACCGATCCGGTCTGCATGGACAGTTCCCAGGAGGTCAGGCAGCTCGACCCACGTACCTATGAAATCGATGTTCATCCACCGGGCCTCACCTCGCAACTGGCCGGACAACCCCTGGAACCAACGGACGGCGATCTCGCCACGAGCCAGTGGATCCAAAGCTCTGACCTGGCCATCATCGAGCAGGCAGGGCAGGTTCTTGCTGGTTCCGGGGATCCCTGGAAGGTGGCGCTGGCGATGGAAACCCACGTCCACAAGCTGATCGAGCACAAGGACTACTCCCAGGCCTTCGCCACTGCCCGGGACGTGCTCGAATCAAAGCAGGGTGACTGCACCGAGCATGCTGTTTTACTGGCCGCCCTTTGCCGTGCCCGCCAGATACCAACCCGCATTGCGGTTGGCATTATTTATGTCCCGGGAGAGACCCCCGGTTTCGGTTACCACATGTGGAACGAGGTCTGGATCGCTGATCGCTGGATCGGCCTGGATGCGATGGCCGGCCGCGGTGGTGTGGGTGCAGGGAGGATCAAGATTCTCGACACCGATCTTGGTAATGGAGAGGCCCAGGTGGCTCTTGTCTCGCTCCTTTCCTGGATCGGGCAGGGGCGTCTTGAGATCATCTCGACCCACTAGATGGAACCCGCCAGGAAAGTCTCGGCATAGGCAAGCAGGGGATCGATCGTCTGCGGCTGGATCCGGTGCGGTGGGCTCCACGTGACCCAGCGGTAACTGCCGTGTTCGCTGACCTTCACATCGACCGGATGCTCCAGCCAGGCGAGAGAGACGAGCAGTGTTTTCTCGGCCATCTCCGAGGGCTGCTGCCGGTCTCGGACCGGGTAAACGAGGCGAAACTCAAAACCCTCCACGATCGAAATATCCTCCCTGGCAATCCCCGTCTCTTCTTCCAGCTCCCGCAGCGCGCATTCGGCCGGCGTCTCGCCAGGTTCCAGGTGTCCCTTGGGCAGGTCCCATCGATCCGGGTGCCGCAGCAGCAAGAAAGAGACTTCCGGCTGGCGGCGGAGAATCAAAAACCCGGTCGACATCACCTCGCGCATCATCCATCTCCGGCCAGCAGATCGACCCCGGGCATTACTTGGGCAGGTGGAAGTTGGCAATAAACAGCTGGCTGGTATGCTCGGGGGTCCGCGTGCTGGTCCACATCAGCTTCTTTCCATCTGGTGAAAAGACGGGCAGAACATCACCGGCAGCATGATCGGTCACGCGGACGGGCGGGTGGCCATGAAAACGACCATCCTGGATCTCGTACTTCATCAACCAGAGATCGTAATTGGGACGGGCAGTGGGATCGGAATGGTCCGCCCCGGTCCAGATGATGTACGGCTTGTGGGGATGCCAGTAGGGAGCCCAGTTGACACCGTTGGTATTGGTCAGGGCCACCCCGTTCTTTCCATCGATCCCGATCACGTGAATCTGCAGGTACTCTGACTTCTTTCGATCACTTCGGAACACGACCCAGTTGCCATCGGGCGAGATAAAAGGTCCCCCGTCGTAGCCCTCGGCATTGGTAAGCTGTCGAACATTGCTGCCATCGGCATTCATGACGTAAAGATCCGGATCCCCGTCGCGCGTGCTACAGAAGGCAATCTGCTTGCCGTCACGAGAGTAGGCACCCTCGGCATCGTAGCCCAGCTCACTGGTAAGCCGGCGGAGCAGGTTGCCATCCAGGTCGGTCTCAAAAATATCCATGTGTGGATCAAATGGCCAGCTGTACCGCCTGCGGACACCCGCCTTGCGATCTTCTTCCTGCTGCTTCCGCACTTTCTCCTCGGTCGCCGCCAGTTCCGGGTCGAGATGGCTGGAGGCAAACAGGATTCGTGTGCCATCGGGAGAAAAGTAACTGCAGGTCGTCCGTCCCCGGCCCGTACTGAGCAGTCGTGGGGTGCCCCCTTTGAGCGGCTGAGTGAAGATCTGATAAAACGGGTAGCCCCCGCGGACCGCCTGGTAGATGATCTTTTTCCCATCCGGGGAGAAATACCCCTCCCCTGCCTTTTCAAAACCGGACGTCACCTGCCGCATATTCTTGAGGTACTTTGACTCGATGGATTTTTCTTCCTCCTGGGCACAGAGGCCAGCGGCCAGGAAAGAGAGAATGGCAAGCGAGATAATAGGGCCGGTCAATTTCACGGGAATCGTTCCTTTTCGCAGGATCGGATCGTTAACGCACAAGTTGCCAGCTTAGCAGCTTCTCTGTCTCTCTTTTGTACTTACAATGACCTGCGGTCGACAAGCCGACCGGAAAGAACAAGTCCCTCCAGGCAGAGAGTGGCAGGAAACCGAGCATGAAGATCTACACCCGGACCGGGGACGAGGGAGAGACCGGCCTGTTCGCCGGGAGCCGCGTCACCAAGGACGATCCACGGATTGAAGCTTTCGGCACCGTGGACGAGTTAAACGCGCTTTTGGGAATGACCATTGCCGCCGGCCCGGGCGAGGATCTTGGCGTGTTGCTGGCCCGGCTGCAGAACGAGTTGTTCGCCGTGGGGGCACAGCTTGCCACACCCCAGCCAGAGCAACACGGTACCCGGATGATTGAGGAATCGCACGTCGAGGCGCTGGAAAAAGAAATCGATCGTTACCAGGAGCAATTGCCGGAACTGAAACAGTTCATCCTGCCGGGAGGCAGCCCGGCTGCGGCCACGCTGCACCTGGCCCGCACGGTCTGTCGCCGCGCCGAGCGCCACGTGGTGACTCTCAATCGATCCGACAAGAACACCGCCTCTCCCTGCCTGCTTGTCTACCTCAACCGGCTGGGTGACCTGCTGTTTGTCCTGGGGCGAGCTGCCAACCAGCAGGCAGGCCATCCCGAGACACCCTGGCCGGGGCTGTCGGGCATACAGGAATAAAATCGGGTAGCTGCCAGGAGTTTACTTTCTGGATGAGACTCGATACTCTTTACGAGGTCACGTCGATTGGGCGTGATGAGGTAAATTGCGTAGCGGGAATCCTGGCATGTGATAACAGCCAGCCGGTTACTTCCCCTGGCGGTGCGTTGTTTCCCATTGTCCTGGTACCCGACAATTTCCTGGAAACACCCGTCCTTTGAGCTAGGCAAAACGATGCGTCATTTTTCACTTGCTGCTTTCTGCCTGCTGTTGCTGGCTGCACCTTTTGTGAACGCCCAGGAGGCCAACGAGGATGCCAGGCCGGCCCAGATTTCCATTCCGGTCGTAACGGACGATGCCGGGCAGGACGAGAAGGTCATGACGGATGATGCCGGCACGATCGATACCGGGGATAATGCCTGGATCCTGGTCGCCTCGGCCCTGGTGCTGTTCATGACCGCCCCGGGACTGGCGATGTTCTACGGTGGCCTGGTCCGGCGGAAGAATATTCTCGGTGTGCTGATGCAGTGCATCTTCCTGATGGGCCTGATGTCGATCGTCTGGTGTCTCTGGGGTTACAGCATCTGCTTTGGCGGAGGCGGTGACGGATCCCTGGTAGGGAACTTCGATTTCCTCTTGCTGGAGAACGTACAACTGGGCTGGAACGACGGACCCAACTTCACCGGGGCGGTGGTTCCGATGGAGGGCAGCATCCCGCGGCTGACCCACATGCTCTTCCAGGGCATGTTCTTCATCATTACGCCGGCATTAATCTGTGGGGCCTTTGCCGAGCGAATGAAGTTCAGCACGATGGCTGTCTTCATGGTGCTCTGGGGAACACTCGTCTACTGCCCGCTCTGCCACATGTTCTGGGATGGCGGACTGCTGGCCAGCTGGGGAGCCCAGGATTTTGCCGGGGGTGCGGTGGTCCATATCAGTTCCGGTTGTGCAGCGCTGATCTGTGCACTCATGATCGGTAACCGGCTGGGGCATGGAAGTGACCCGATGCCTCCTCACAACTTGACTTACACCGCCATTGGCACCGCGATGCTCTGGTTCGGCTGGTTCGGTTTCAATGCCGGCAGCGCCCTGTCCGCAAACGGACTGGCTGCGAGTGCTTTTGCCGCCACCCACTTGTCTGCCGCCGCCGGCACGCTCACCTGGCCATGTATCGAGTGGTACAAGGACGGCAAGCCGACGGTGCTAGGCGCCTGCTCCGGCGCGATCGCCGGGCTGGCCTGTATCACACCGGCAGCCGGGTTTATCAGCCCCATGTCTGGCGTGCTGGTCGGTATCCTGGCTGCCACCTGTTGTTATTTTGCCTGCACCTCGCTGAAATCCAGGTTGGGTTATGACGATTCACTCGACGTTTTCGGGATCCACGGGATTGGTGGCATCCTGGGCATGTTGCTGACCGGGATTTTTGCCTCGCGGGCAGTCCAGGACCTGAACGACGGCAGTCCGGTGGGACTGGTCGAAGGAGGTGGCTACGACCTGCTGGGGATCCAGTTGATGGCAGTCCTATTTACGATCTTGCTGACAGTTGCATTTACGTTTATTCTCCTCTGGATCCTGGAACGAACGATGGGACTCAGGGTCTCACAGGACGAGGAAATGGAAGGGCTCGACTTGAGCCTGCATGGTGAAGAGGGATATATCAATCTTCCCTGACCAGCGACTCATTGTGGCTGGCAGGAGAATGTGCTGAGGGAGCTCTGGGATGAAAAAAGTTGAAGCGATCATTCGCCACTTTAAACTCGAGGACGTGAAGAATGCCCTGGCCGAGGAGGGGATCCAGGGGATGACCGCGGTGGAGGTTCGCGGGTTTGGCCGACAGAAAGGCCATTCGGAGACCTACCGGGGGACCGAGTACGCGGTCGATTTTGTCCCCAAGGTCAAACTCGAGGTGGTCTGCGGTGACGACGTTCTCCAGAAGGTCGTCGATACGATCCTGCACACGGCACAAACCGGGCAGATCGGCGATGGTAAGATCTTTGTCTCGGACCTGGCCAATGCGATCCGCATTCGAACAGGTGAAATGGGCAACGACGCCCTCTAGTCCCTGGCAGGCCTGGTGACCATGGCAACTGTCCCGAGCCTGAATCCGGCTGTCCTGGAAGCCCGGGAAAAACTCCAGCAGGGACGCCAGCGTCTGCGCGAGCAGCATGAGCGGGGATCCCCTGGCATCCAGGTCTGTGCCGGCCTGACAGAGTTGTACGATGAGATCATCCTGGATCTCTACCATGCCGCCCTGGCGGAACTGGCGGCGGATAACCCGCTTGAGTCCTCCCTCGCGCTGGTCGCCCATAGTGGCTACGGTCGGCGAGAGGTTGCTCCCTATTCCGATGTCGACCTGATGCTGCTCTGCGCTGCCGGCAGCGAATCCCAGGTGGCCCCACTGGCACAGCTTTTAACCCAGTTCGTCTTTGACACTGGTCTGCAACTGGGACTCACCACACGCACCGCCCGGCAGGCCTGGGACCTGGCCTTCCGGGACACCCATATCCTTACCTCGCTGGTGGAATCACGCCTGCTGACCGGAGAGGAAACACTTTTCCAACGTTTCATGGAAGGATTTCGCCGCCGTGCCCAAAGGCGCCATCGATCATCCATCCTGGCAATCTCGCAGGCTCGCCGTGAGGAGCAGCAGCAATGGGGAAGCACGGTTTACCTGCTCAAGCCGAATGTCAAGAGATCGCGAGGAGGATTGCGTGACATCCAGCTGGTCCGCTGGATCGGCTTTGTCCGTTACGGGCAGCCCTCTCCCGAACAGCTGATGCGGCAGGGTCACATCTCGCGCGAGGACCGGGAACGCCTGCACGAGGCCAGCGAGTTCCTCTTGCGACTGCGTAATGAACTCCATTTCCATGCAGGCAAGTCCCAGGACCACCTCGACAGGTCGGAACAGGTGAGAATTGCCGAGCTGCTGGATTACCCCCAGGACGAGCACCTGCTCCCGATAGAGCATTTCATGCGAGATTACTTTCAGCACACCAGCCAGGTACGATATATCGCCACGCATTTCCAGGCCTCCACCCGCACCGACAATCGCCTGAGAAAACTGTTTGCCCCGATCCTCAGGCGGAACATCGCGGACGGCTTCTGGATGGGGCCGGTTCACATTGGCGCGCGGCCAGAAATGCTCCCCACCCTCTGTAACGACCTGGGGGAAGTCCTGCGACTGATGGAACTGGCCAATCGCTTCAACCGCCGCATTGACCATCTCACATGGACAACCATCCGGGACTCGATGGCTGTCCAACCGGTTGCCCCCCTGACCGAGGACGTCGCCACCCATTTCCTGGACCTGCTCTCCGGGACCGCACGACTGGGCAACATCCTGCGGCGTCTGCACGAGCTGCGCGTGCTCGAGAGGATCATTCCGGCCATCACCCATGCCCGTGGATTGCTGCAGTTCAACGAATACCACAAGTACACGGTGGATGAGCATTCCCTGCGGGCAGTGGAATTTGCCACCGACTTCAGCCTGGCAAAAGGGACGCTGGGGGAAGCGTACCGGTCGTTTCAGCACAAGCGTGTGCTGCACCTGGCACTCTTGATGCATGACCTGGGAAAGGGGTACAGCGAAGATCACAGCGAGGTCGGACGCCGGATCGTGCTGGAGACAGTCGAGCACTTCCCGCTCTCGGACTGGGAGAAGGAGACGCTCGAATTCCTTGTGCACAAGCACCTGCTAATGTCTCACACTGCCTTCCGAAAGAATGCCAACGACCCCTCGACGATCGTCGAGTTTGCCGCACAGGTCGGATCGCCCGATGTCCTGCAGGCACTCTACGTGCTCACCTGTGCCGACCTGGCAGCGGTGGGCCCGGATGTGCTGAACGACTGGAAATCGGACCTGCTTGCGGAATTTTACCTGCGAACACGGCAACAGCTGACGGGGGAAAAGGAATCCTTCCAGTCCGATGAATGGGCAATCCGCAAGCGAGAGCAGATCCTGCAGCTCGCCAGGCGGGAGGCCAACCAGCCCTGGTGGGAGAGGATCGTCAAGGCAACCCCCAATGACCTGCTGGCCAGCCAGAGTTCGCCAGACCTTTTCGCGGACCTTCGCCACCTCTCACGGCTCACGGAGGGTGAATCCTCCCTCTGGTCCCGCTATGTTCCGGAACGCAACGCCGTCCAGTACATCGTCGGTGCGCACGAAAGTAGCATGGGCGGGATGTTCCACCGGCTGACAGGGGTGCTCAGCAACCACCGCAACCAGATCCTGGCCGCTGAAATCCACCGGCTGGATGATGGAATCGTACTGGACCGTTTCTTTGTCCAGGACATGGATTACTCGGCGATTCCCCCAGCCAGCCGACGACGACAGGTCGAGGAGGCCATGCAGCAGGCGATCTCCAACCCGGAACAGGAGATCCCGGCTTTCAAGCCTCTCTGGCAACCTTCCCCGGGCCCCCGGGCGCATGACTTCAACCCGCTCCCCACCCGCGTCTCGGCGGATAACGTGACGGCGGAAAAATATACGATCCTAACAATCTTTGCCTACGACAGGATGGGTCTGCTGCTGCTGATCACTCACATGCTTTACGAGCTGGAACTGGAAGTCCACCTGGCAAAAATCGCCACCCACCTGGACCAGGTGGTCGACGTCTTTTATGTCACCGATCGGCAGGGTGAGAAGATCGAACAGGAGGATCGCCTGAAGTTGATCCGGGAAACGGTCAAGCAGGCGATCCTGGAAAGCGATAGCCCCACGGCGTGATCCTTCCCGCGCCGGTGGCTATAATACGACGATCTTCCGATTCCTTGAACACGCCAGGAGAAATATCCCATGCACCGTATCTCCCAGATCTTCTGCCTTTCACTGCTCGCGCTGGCCACCCTGCTGATCCCCGGTTCGATGACGGTCGCGGAAGAGGAGACAGAAAAAGCACCGGAGGAGTTCAAGGTCAAGTTCGAGACCTCCTGTGGGACCTTTACCCTGGAAGTGCATCGCAAGTACGCACCGCTGGGAGTGGACCAGTTCCACAAGGCAATCAAGGAGGGTTTTTATGACGAGTGCCGCTTCTTCCGTGTGGTCCCTGATTTCGTTGTCCAGTTCGGCATCAATGGCGATCCCAAGGTGCATAAAAAATGGCGTGACAGCCCGATCAAGGATGACCCGGTCACGGCCAGTAACGTGCGGGGCTCGGTCTGCTACGCCACGGCCGGAGCGAATACCCGGACCACGCAGCTGTTTATCAACCTGGGAGACAATAGCCGCCTGGACAAGATGGGCTTTGCCCCCTTCGGCAAGGTGACCGAGGGAATAGAGGTGGTCGACAAGATCACCAGCCAGTACGGGCAGAGACCGAACCAGGGCCTGATCCAGTCGCGAGGGAACGCGTACCTCAAGGAGGACTTCCCCAAGCTGGACTACATCAAAAAGGCAACGGTCATCGCGGCCGAGTAATCTATCCCCCTGCCCCCCAGGCTGAGCAGGAACCTGACAAGGAGACCCCTGATGAAGAACTTTGCGCCTGCCCTGATGATGGCCTGTTTCCTGGCCTCCCCTGCCCAGGCCGAGATCACTCTCTCCAACCTTTTCACCGACCAGATGGTTCTCCAGCAGGGCAAGCCGGTTGTTGTCTGGGGGAATGCGGAGAAGGGGGAAGAGGTCTTGATCTCGGTTGCCGGCAATTCCGTTTCTACCACGGCCGACAACGACGGTCATTTCAAGGCCAGCCTGCCGGCCTTGAAGGCCAACAGCGGCCCCCACCAGCTGGTGCTGGAAGGTACGAACAAGATCACTATCAACGATGTGCTGGTGGGAGAGGTCTGGATCTGCTCGGGCCAATCCAACATGGCATTTTCAGTGAACTCGGCAAACGACCCGGACCTGGAGTCCCTGGCAGCGAAATATCCCCGTATACGGATCCTCTCGGTTCCCCAGGTTGGCAGCCAGCAACCCCAGGACAACTTCCAGGGTGCCTGGGAAGCAGTAACCCCCGAGAGCGTGCGAAACTTCTCAGCGGTCGGTTATTTCTTTGGACGCCAGCTGCACCAGGTGCTGGATGTGCCGATCGGACTGATTGACAACGCCTGGGGAGGCTCGGCCTGCGAGGCCTGGATCCCCCGTCCCGTCCTGGAAGAAACCGGGCAGTACAGTGAACTGCTGGAAAAATGGGATACCCTGGCAGCCAGCTATGACCACGAGGCGGCAGTGGAAAAATACCAGGTGCAACTCACGGCGTGGCAGGCCAGGGCGAAAGAAGCCCGTGATGCCGGCAAGGCCGTTCCCCGGCGGCCCCGCCCACCCCGTAACCAGCTGACTGGCCAGCACCGGCCCGCCAACCTCTACAACGGCGTTTTAAACCCGGTTATCGGCTATGGCATCCGGGGAGCCATCTGGTACCAGGGGGAATCCAATTCCGGCCGGGCCTTCCAATATCGCGACCTGTTTCCCCTGATGATTGATACCTGGCGGAAGAAGTGGGGCCAGGATGATTTTAGCTTTTACTGGGTTT
This sequence comes from Pirellulaceae bacterium, assembly GCA_029936215.1. GTDB lineage: Bacteria > Planctomycetota > Planctomycetia > Pirellulales > Pirellulaceae > SAT2750. Next base: position 12,867 of record JAPYUD010000001.1, read on the forward strand.
CCCTGGCGGACTTCCAGGATGAAGTGAGCGAACCTGTTGGCAGTAACTGGGCAGAACTGCGTGAAGCCCAGACGCTGACCATGAGCACGCTGCCAAATACCGGTGAAGCAATCATCACCGACCTGGGCGAGTCACATGATATTCACCCGCGAAACAAGCAGGATGTTGCCAAGCGTCTTGTTCGCTGGGCACTGGCCAGGGACTACGGTTACGACATCGTCTACCGCAGCCCACTCTACAAGTCCCATCAGATCAAGGGGAACCGGGTCCTTGTCACCTTTGACCATGTCGGCGGTGGGCTCGATACCCACGACGTTCGCCAGGTGCTGGGATTTGCTATTGCCGGGGAGGACCAGAAGTTCGTCAATGCCGAGGCCCGGATCGTCGGTAACAACCAGGTCGAGATCTGGAGTGATGACATCGAGGCGCCTGTCGCCGTTCGTTATGCCTGGGCGCAGAACCCTGTCTGTAACCTGCAGAACCGGGAACACCTGCCAGCCACCCCCTTTCGCACCGATCACTGGAAAGGTGTGACCGAGGGAGTCGTCAAGTAAGCGGACCCCGCAGTTTCCTCCTAGCGAGGGCCTGCTGCCTTGCCAGGCACGCGTGGATCGTGGGCTCCGTGAAATTCGCCGGTCTCGGGATCCCGCTTGATCGCCTGCGTTGTACCGACGGACCGCGACCTGGAAATCGTATGGCCACGACTTTCCAGATCAGCCACCACTGGCCCTGGCAGCGACGATTCCACGTACAGCCGATCGGGGCGCCACTGGTGATGAAACCGCTCAAATTCCATCTGCTCCTCGAGCGACATCTCCAGGTCAATATGGCAGATGATCCCCAGCAGCACCTGGGTAATGATCTTCGGACCCCCGGCTGCCCCGAGAGTAAGCACTGGTTCACCCCGCCGCAGCACGACCGTGGGACTCATGCTCGAGAGCGGCCGCTTTCCCGGAGCAATGCTGTTGGCCTCGCCACCGAGGAGTCCAAAGGCATTGGGAATCCCCGGCGCGATGGAAAAATCGTCCATCTCGTTGTTCATTACCACGCCGGTTCCCGGGATAACCACCTTGGAACCAAAAGTTGTATTGACCGTCTGCGTCATGGCCACCCAGTTCCCCTCGCTGTCAGCAACAGCAACATGCGTGGTGTGCTTTTCCACCGGGCTACCAAAGAGGTCACTATCGGCCCGCGGCGGCAGGTGGTGCCCTTCGAGCGGTGTCACCTGCAGCGGGTTAATCTTGCGGGAGAGCAGGCGAGCATAGCGGCGGTCGATCAGTCCGCGGGGGACAGGGACAAAGTCGGCGTCCCCGAGCCAGTGGGCACGGTCGGCAAAAGCGAGCTTCATCGCCTCGGCCACCACGTGGGTAAATCGCGCCCGATCCTCATGGTAGAGACGACCCAGGTCAAACGATTCGAGGATATTCAGGATTTGCGCCACGTGGATTCCCCCGGAACTGGGAGAGGGAAATCCCACGATCGTGTGCCCCCGGTAGCGGCTCACGATCGGCTCTCGCAACCCCGGACGGTAGCTGGCCAGGTCACCACGAGTCAGGATACCCCCGTTCTGTTTCATCCAAACGTGACAGGCCTCGGCAAAGGGCCCCTGGTAAAACGCACGGCTCCCTCCCTCGGCAACCTGGCGGTAAGTAGCTGCCAGGTCCGGCTGCTTTAAAACCGTTCCTTGTGCATGGGGCCTGCCGTTCTCATCCAGCAGGGCGGCCCGGGAACCTTCAAAACTGGCCAGTGTCCTGGCGACCGAGGCAAGCTTGCGGGCGTAGACGGCATCGACCACGAAACCGTCGGCCGCCACGCGAGCGGCCGGCATCACCAGTTCACTCCAGGCGGTCCGTCCGTGGTCCGAAATGGCCCGTTCGTAGGCAGCGAGGGCTCCTGGAACACCGCTGGCCAGCGCCCCTGTCCTGCTCCATTGGCCCTGGGGCTTTCCCTCCTCCAGGTACATGTCCCGGTGCGCCATGGCAGGTGCCATTTCTCGCCCGTCAATCGCAAACAGCTGGCCATCGGCACGGCGAATGAGGATAAAGCAGCCTCCACCGATCCCGGAGTTATGGTTATCCACCACCCCCAGCATCAGGCCTGCTGCGATGGCCGCGTCGATCGCATTGCCACCTTTCTCCAGTACGGCAACACCGGCGTCGGTCGCCAGCGGGTGGACCGTTGCCACCATCCCCTTCTCTGCCCGGGCGGTTTCTGCATCGGCCGAAGCGATCGGCATGCTGGCAAGAAGCAGGCAACAGGTGGCCAGCAGCAGGCAGCTCTTTTTCATGGCAATGTCCTCTTCTCCAGAAAATGTCAGCCGGACTCCAGGCCCGTTAACACTGTGTTACCGTGCTGCAAGCGCGACCTGCAAACCATCTGTTTCTTTCCACGTCCGACGTGTCTGGCAGCCAGGGCAGAAAAAGGTCGACCGCTGGGCCTGCACAATTCGCTGCACCTGTTTCCCCTCACAGCGCAGGCACGCTTCTCCATCCCGGTCATAGACCTGGTGCCGGGCCTGGTAGCTACCCGGATTATTCAAGGCATTCCGGTAACTGCCATCGGAGAGCGTGGAACCCTCGTGCCTGATTGCATCCTCCAGCACCTCTCTCATCGCCTGGTGAATCCGCTCCCACTGCAGCCGGCCAAGAAGATCACAACGGGCCGCCGGGTGGACGTGTGCCAGGTGCAGGATCTCGCTGGCATAGATATTCCCGATACCCGCCACCACCTTCTGGTCCAAGAGTGCCACCTTGATTGCCCGGCGGCTTCGTCGCAGCCGCTGACGCAACTCGTCACACTCGATCGAGAGTGCATCGGGGCCAATTCGGTCCGGTCCCAGTCGCACGGCCAGTTCGTCAAGACGCATCAGCTGCACTGTTCCCAGCCCTCGCCGATCCCAGAAGTAGATCTTGTCCAGGTCCCCGCCCGCCAGGTCAATCCGCACGCGCAGGTGTTCCTGGCTGGGGACGTTTCCCACGCTCAGCATGCCCGTCATGCGAGGCTCAAAGACCAGTACCTGCCGAGCGTCCAGTTCCAGCAGGATACGCTTGCCGAGGCGATCGACCGAGGTCACCACCGAGCCGGCAACCCGACGGCGCACTTGCCTGACCGAAGGAGTCACCTGGATCGGCTTGAGCGGGAGAGTAAAAAAGTGAATATCGCTGATCGTGGCACCCAGGCAGGGTAGAATTCCACGCCTCATCGTTTCTACTTCTGGAAGTTCTGGCATCGCGATTTCCCATTTTCCCGGACAGGCTGCGGCTCAATCATGCCGCACAGGCAAGGGCCAATCAACTGCCCCGGTACTTTTCCTGCCCCCTCCCCTCCCACGCTATCCCTTGACCGTCCCGGCAGGTCGGCAGAGAATCGAATTTCTGGCCACGTCAACTATTTCACTCCCCATTGCCGCCAATGTCGAGCAACGAACCACTTCACCAGGACCCCGATGATCAGGGGCGTTTCGGCCAGTTCGGAGGTCGCTACGTCCCCGAGACGCTGACCTGCGCCCTGGACCAGCTGGAAGCCGAGTATGAGCTGGCGATCGCCGACCCGGCGTTTAACGAGCAGCTGGATCAGCTCTTTAGTGATTTTGTCGGCCGCCCTTCCCCACTCTACTTTGCCGAACGACTGACCGCCGCCTGCGGGGGCGCAGAAATCTGGCTAAAGCGAGAGGACACGAACCATACCGGCGCCCACAAGATAAACAACACCATTGGCCAGGCACTGCTCACCTTACGGATGGGAAAAAAACGAGTGATTGCCGAAACCGGTGCCGGCCAGCATGGTGTCGCCACCGCCACTGCCTGTGCCCGTTTCGGGCTGGAGTGCATTGTCTACATGGGAGAGGAAGACATTCGCCGGCAGGCTCCCAACGTCTTCAGCATGAAACTCCTGGGGGCGGAAGTGCGTCCGGTAACAACCGGTTCAAGGACCCTCCGCGACGCCATCAACGAGGCAATGAGGGACTGGATGGCATCGGTCGAATCCACTCATTACATCCTTGGTTCCGTTGTCGGACCCCATCCATTTCCTCGCATTGTGCGTGATTTCCAGTCGGTCATTGGCCGCGAAACGCGGCAGCAGTGCCTCGAGCGATTCGAATCGCTGCCCGACCTGGTGGTCGCCTGCGTGGGAGGCGGAAGCAACGCGGCAGGGATGTTCTCCCCATTTATCGCCGATACTGACGTGGCGCTGCTGGGAGTGGAAGCGGGTGGCCGCAGTGACCAACCCGGCGACCACGCTTCCCCGCTAAGCTTCGGGCAACCGGGAGTTCTCCATGGCAGCTACAGCTACGTGATGCAGGATGAAGACGGCCAGACCTGTGATGTCCACTCGATTTCCGCAGGGCTGGATTATCCCGGCGTCGGCCCGGAACACAGCCACTGGAAAGAGACAGGGCGAGTCGCTTACACGCACTGCCAGGACAAGCAGGCGATGGAAGCTTTTGACCTGTTGACACGCAACGAGGGAATCCTGCCGGCGCTGGAAAGTTCCCATGCTGTGGCCGTCGCGATTGCCGAGGCGGGCAACCGTCCCAGCAACGAACGGATTGTTGTCTGTCTCTCGGGCCGGGGGGACAAGGACAGCCAGGAAATCGCCAGGCTTCAGGGGGAACATTCCTGATGTCCCGGATCGATACTGTTTTTGAGCAACTCCGATCGGAGGGTCGCAAGGCCTTGATGCCTTTCGTCACGGCCGGGGATCCCGACCTGGATTTCACCGGCGATGCAATTTCGACACTTGCCTCCCATGGAGCATCCCTGCTGGAAATTGGCTTCCCCTATAGCGACCCGATTGCGGATGGACCAGTCATCCAGGCGTCCTACACTCGCGCACTCGAGGGAGGCCTGCAACTTCCACAGATTTTCGCTGCGGCTCGTCACTGGTCGGACCAGGTGACAACTCCGATGGCCGCCATGGTCAGCTATTCCATCGTCTATCGGCAGGGACTGGAACAGTTCGTCAGCCTGGCCCGCGAGGCAGGTTTCAGCGGGATGATTGTCCCGGACCTTCTGGTCGAAGAAGCAACCCCGCTCAGGGAGATCTGCCAGCGCGAGGAGATGAGCCTGATCCAGCTCGTCACACCTACCACTTCCCGCGACCGGGCATTACGGATCGCGGAGTCCTCCAGCGGTTTCCTCTACTATGTATCGGTGACCGGGATCACCGGGGAACGGGACCAGCTCCCGGTCGACCTGACCGACCAGGTTGGTTGGTTACGGGAGCAGACCGAGTTACCAATCTGCATTGGCTTTGGCATCAGTAAGCCGGAACATGTCGAGCATCTGGCACCGGTCGCGGACGGGGTGATCGTCGGTTCGGCGATTGTCCGCAAGATCGCCACAGTGGGAGAGATGCCACGTGAGCAGGTTCTGTCCGAGATTGGCGAATTTGCAGATCAGCTTGGTAGTGCACTCTAAAAGCCTCTCCCGGGACCGTTTCCCTTGACCTCCGTGCGCCTCTCTCGGTACAGTTACCGGGGTTGGTCCGATCGCCTGTCAGGGAGCCTCTGCTCATGAAACCTGCGCGGCCAAGTGGTTCTCTTCGCCACTACATCAGTGGCCTGTCTGAGCATGTTTTCCAGACCTGCCTGGGAATCGCCGACCCCTCCGTGGCCGACTATATCAGTGACCTGTTGATCCGATTCACCCGCCTTGACCAGCTCCAGGAGGCCAGTTCCGGGAGTGAGAAATCGCTCCACACCCTGGAGGAATTACTCAGGGAAGCTTGCCAGCGAGAAGATCAGCAGCGTCGGAAACTGCATCGACATATCGGGGATGTGGCGCTTTTCTGGGTGGGTGTTTTCCCGGAGTCTCTCCGACGAGGACGCCAGCAGCAGCAACTGGAACACTACCGGGACTGCGGCAAACGTGCCTACCTGGTCGCCAGCAGGATCCAGAGTGACGATGTTCCCGGGGAATTACTGGCACGTCTCGGCAACGACTTTGACACCTGTGTCAGTGGACTTCACCAGATCCGTTCCCACTGGAAAGCCCCCCCGGAGTTGCCGCAGCCCTAGTCACCGCCCGAATCCTGGTGGTACTGCTGGTAATCCTGGGGAGTATCGATGTCGACCAGCGACCCCTGGTGGTTGCTATCAACCCGTGCCGAGGGGAGTCGATCCCAGAGCTTGTTGATCCCCTCGTCCTCATTCAGCCGTCTGAGTTCCCCGGCCAGTTGCCAGGGAATCAAGAGGGGATGGCCGTGCTGGCCATCCACCAGGGGTGCCAGCAGGCGGGGGTCTGCCGGCTGATGAGCATCGAGCACCAGGTCAATCAGCGGCGCGGATAACCCGGGCATGTCAGCGGGTGCCAGCAGCAGGCAGTCAGTCTCCTCGGGCTGGTAACAGCGACCGATATAATTCATTGCATAAAGTACGGATGTCTTCATGTCAGCGGGTGGTTGTTCCGGCACCACCACCTCGACCGGGTGCTTGAGGCATTGCTGTTGCAGTTGAGGATTGTCCGCTCGCACGGTAATCACCACCTGCTCGACGCGACTGGCAACCCAGGCCTCGAGCGTTGCATCGATGATCAGGCCATCTTTCCAGGGCAACAACAGTTTGGGCTGCCCCATCCGGCGACTTTCACCGGCGGCTGGAATAATCGCGTAAGCTGTCACTCCACTTCTCCCTGCAAGCAGTCAGTCAATCCTCGTCCGCATCGCCGATGCTTATCGCCGCCGGTCGACCGGGCACCTGTCCCTCGAGGTTCCGGTGGGCAACCAGCTCGGCACAGATACTGACCGCGATTTCCGGAACCGTCTGGGAACCAATACTGATTCCCAGCGGGGCGTAGACAGCATCCAGTGCCTGTTGCGAGATCCCCTGGTCCAGCAGGTCCCGGAAGATCATCTTGATCTTGCGTTTCGAGCCAATCATGCCGACATAGCGGGCTCCCCGTTCGGCCAGGTGGAAGAGTGCCTGTTCGTCATGCTGGTGACCACGGGTAACAATCAGGCAGTAGGTACTTGCGTCGATATCGATTGCCGGCAGGGTCTGCTCGATCCTCCCGGCAATCCTCTCACGGGCGGTGGGGAACCGCTCCTCGGAGACAATTCCCTCGCGGTCATCAACCACGCAGACTTCAAAGTCGAGCTGGCTTGCCAGGCCGGCAACTGCCTGGCCGACATGCCCGCCGCCAACAATCACCAGCTTGCAGCGGGGCAGCTCCGGCAGGTAACTGAGGCCTGCTTCGGCGTGAGGCCTTGGCCGATCCTCGAGGGGTCTGAGGTGGTGCTGAATCTGCTGAACCTGTTCGTCACTGACACGGTCTTCTGTCGGGCCGAGAGCGGTCCAGCTGGCCACCAGTTGCTGATCCTGGTCAAAAAGAAAACTACTGGGCACGGGCAGACCAGACGCTTCTGGATCGAAGGCGATTGCCTCGCTGATCCCCCGTCCCCCGTCGACTGCTTCAAGCAGGTGGCTGTAATATTCTCGAGCATCCGGGGTCGAGAGCGGCTGGATCAGCACCTGCATGCGGCCACCGCAGATCAGGCCGTCATCCCAGCCATAATCACTATCCAGCTGAAAACAGGAGACCTCTGCCCTTTCTTCTTCCAGCAATGCAAGCGATCGCCGCTTGACCTCGGCCTCCACGCAACCTCCCCCGAGCGTTCCTGCCTGGGAACCATCCGGGTAGATCAACATCATCGCTCCCGCCTTCTGGGGTGTGCTGCCACGGGTCTCAACCAGTCGGCAGCAGGCGACCGGGGTTTCCCCCCGGATCGCATCCTCCAGCTCAGAGAGCAACTCACGCATCATTATCTCTCAACAGGATTGCAGGATCTGTAGCTTGGATTGATGGATCATCTCCCTGACCCGTGGCCGGTAGGCAACCATGTGCTCGGCAACCAGGTGGTCCTTGAGGTGATCAAGGCTCTCCCAGGATTCCACGATTGTCAGCACGTTGTCCCCCGCCGTGACCTGGGCATCGATACCGGTTTCCGCATCCACCGCCGGGCCATAGGAAACACAACCCGCTTCCTCAAGCACCAGTGGTACCACCTTGTGAAATTCTTCCAGGAAGTCATCTCGACGTCCCTCGTGAAGTTCGACAGTGACAATCACATGAATCATGAAAAAACAGCTCCCGGCGTGAAAGGAAGACTCCAGCTTTTACTTTTCCCGTGCCTCGGTCAACTCGATCGCCTTGAGAAGTCCGCGGGCCTTGTTAAGCGTCTCCTGGTATTCCATTTCCGGGACACTGTCGGCAACGATCCCCGCACCTGCCTGGATATAGACCCGGTCTCCCTGGATCACCAGGGTCCGCAGGGCAATACAGGTATCCATGTTCCCCACGTAGTCAATGTACCCGACCGCCCCGGCGTAGGGGCCACGTCGATGCGGCTCCAGCTCATCAATAATTTCCATCGCCCGCACCTTGGGGGCCCCCGAGACGGTTCCGGCCGGCAGGCTTGCTACCAGGGCATCAAAGGCATCCTTCCCGTCAGCCAGCTCGCCAGTCACATTGGAGGTGATATGCATGACATGGCTATAGCGTTCAATCTCCATCACGTCCGAGAGTTCCACGCTCCCGTAACGGGCAACTCGCCCCACGTCATTTCTCCCCAGGTCGACAAGCATAACGTGTTCTGCACGTTCCTTCGGATCGGCCAGCAGTTCCTCGGCCAGCTGCTGATCCTCCTGCTCGGTCTCTCCTCGCTGCCGGGTCCCCGCCAGCGGCCTGAGCGTGACCGTGCCATCCACGACCCGGCACATGATCTCCGGGGAACTCCCCACCAGCGTCGTCTCTGGGGTGCGAAGAAAGAACATGAAGGGGCTGGGGTTGACGACACGCAGTGAACGGTAGATCTCCAGGGGATTCGAGGCGATCTGGACTTCCAGTCGCTGGCTGATCACCACCTGGAAAACATCCCCCGCCTGGATGTACTCCACGCAGCGCCGGACGGCAGATTCGAACTCGGATTGTTCGAAGTTGGATGTGAAGGCCAGCTCGGTTTCTCCCCCCGTGCTGATATCCACGGTGGGCAGCGGATCGCTCGGTCCGGAGAGCTTCTCCACCAGCTGGTCCACCTGTCGAGCAGCATCGGCATAGGCACCGGCCGCATCCCCCTCGCAACGATCCAGGCGAGCCATGGCAATCACGGTAACTGTCTTGTTGACGTTGTCGAACACGACCAGCTGATCGTAGAAAGCAAACGACATATCCGGCAGCTGACGATCATCAGGCGGGGCCCCGGGCAGGTCTTCTTCATAACGCACCACGTCATAGCCGGCATATCCCACCGCCCCGCCGGTAAAGGGTGGCAGGTCGTCCAGTGAGGCGGCCTGCAAACCGGTAATCCGTTGCCGCAGCTCCTCCAGCGGATTCTCTACGTCCAGCTGCTCCGTTTCTCCATCCTGCGTGATCGTCACCCGTTGTTGGTGGGCCTGGAATTCCATGAACGGAGTAACCGCCAGGAAACTGTAGCGGCCAACTTTCTCGCCCCCGATCACGCTTTCAAAAAGGCAGGCACTTCCACCATCGTCGATCCTGTGGAAGGCAGAAACCGGGGTCAGTGCATCTCCCAGCAGGCGGCGGTAGACCGGGATTAACTGGAAGTCCCGGGCAAGTTCAGAAAACGTCTCTTGGTCCGGGAAATGCGGCATGGCACGATATTGGGAGAGAGAAGTTGCCAGGCCAGCAGGGGCACCGCCAGGCCCATTTTTCCAGCCTATCAGTGACCTGACGTGCTGACAACGCCCACTACCTGGAGCGGCTCCTGATCGGTCAACCTTGACAGTTTCCGACCCCTTGCTAGAATCCCAACCGCCCCAGTAAGCCATGCAATAACAGTAATTTGCAGCGATTCCTTCCTTTCCCTCCTGGAGCGGGGCCTGTCCTCAAGTGGCTCCCAGGCAGGGAGCGGAATATCCTGAGTAGTTGTCGCCATGAAATGTCAACATTGTGAAAAACCCGCCACGTTTCATATCACCGAGCTGGCGGGAGATGTGCCCGAGGAACTCCATCTCTGCGAGGATCATGCGCGGGTCTACTTGATGCAGGCTGACGAGCCGGACGAGATGGCACCATCGATTGCAGGGGCCCTGGCACAACACCTGAAGATCTCACAAACGGCCGAGGAACTCTCACAGCTGGACAAGCAACAGTGTCCGGTGTGCGAGATCACTTTCTACGAGTTCCGCCACGCGGGGCGACTTGGGTGCCCGCATGATTACGTTTTCTTCAGTGAGGAACTGGAACCGTTGATCCTGAATATTCATGGTGCCACCAATCACGTCGGGAAAACGCCGAAACGGGGTAAGCCGGCCACGGATGATCAGACAGAGTTGATTCGCCTGCGAAGGGAACTGGAATCCGCAGTAGAACTCGAAGAATACGAGCGTGCCTCTCAACTGAGAGACCAGATCAAGAGCCTGAAAGAGGATAACCAGCCGGAATGAGCCGGTGACTGTTAGCAGGAGAGGAGTGAAGCAGGGTGAACCTGGAAGAACTTGCACAGAAATGTGGAGAATGGTTACGTGGTTCCGGCCCCGAGTCGGACATCGTGATCAGTTCGCGCATTCGCCTTGCCCGCAACTTTGCGGACTTTCCCTTTATCCGCAAGTGTTCCGAGCAGGATCGGGCGAACGTGGAAAAGCAGCTGCGAACGGCTATCGAGAGTGAGAAACGTTGGGAAAACCTGACTTACATCGATGTCGACAGCCTGCCGGAGGTGGACCGCCAGTTCCTGGTAGAACGCCAGTTGATCAGCCGTGAGCATGCCGATGCAAGCGGCGCCCGGGCTGTTGCGATTGATCCAGATGAACAGTTCAGCCTGATGATCAATGAAGAAGATCACCTCCGTATCCAGGTCATGAAAAGTGGGCTGGATCTGCCAGCTGCCTGGAAACAGGTCGACCAGATTGACGACATGCTGGAGAAGTCAATCACCTTCGCCTACCATCCCTCGCTCGGATACCTGACGGCATGTCCAACCAACGTCGGAACAGGAATGCGAGTAAGCGTGATGTTGCACCTGCCCGCCCTGGTAATCACCCAGCAGATCGACAAGGTCTTCCGCAGCCTGCAGAAAATCAGCCTGGCCGTGCGGGGACTCTACGGGGAAGGTTCCCAGGCCATGGGAGACTTCTACCAGATCAGCAACCAGATAACGCTGGGCCGCAGCGAGGAAGAACTCATCACCCAGGTCAACGAGGTGATCCCGGTGATGATCGATTACGAACGCAAGGCCCGCCAGTTCCTTATCAAGGAGAGCCACGAGGACCTGCACGACCGCGTCAGCCGGGCATACGGGATCCTTTGTACGGCCAAGACGATCAGCAGCGAGGAGACCATGCACCTGCTCTCGAGCCTGCGGATGGGAGTCAACTTGGGGCTGATCGACAACCTGGAAATCCCGGTCATCAACAAGCTCTTCATCCATACCCAGCCTGCTCACCTGCAGAAATTACGGGGCATGCTGCTGGACACCGCGGATCGGAATGCCGAGCGTGCCCACTACCTGCAGAAGCACCTCCGCAGTGGTGAGGATCCGGTGGAGAATAACTAGGTGGCCACGCTCAACCACTCAGCTTCTGTCGCACCTCGGGAATGATCTCCTCAGGGATGAAACGCGAGAGCATCTTATCGCTGGACATCACCGCGATCTGCTTGATGAGCGTGCTGGAGATATGAGCAAAGTCCTCGTCCGCCATCAGGAAAACCGTTTCCACATCCTCATCCAGCTGCCGATTGGCCATCATCATGGTGAACTCCGCAGCGATATCGGTGAGCGGCCGGACTCCGCGGATCATCACCCGCGCGTCACACTCCCGCACAAACTGAACGGCCAGACCCTCGAAAACTCGCACCTCCACGTTGTCCCATTTTTCGGTCACCCGCTGCACCAGCTGAAGACGCTCCTGCGGGGTAAAAAGTTCTTCCTTTTCGACGTTCGTACCGATACCGATAATCAAGTGATCCACCAGCCGGCGTCCACGTTCGATCACGTTCATGTGACCGAGCGTGATTGGATCAAAAGAACCGGTATAAACAGCAACTCGATTGTCCATGGTGACTTTCCTGCCAGGCAGAACCTCCACTGGATCCCCTCGGCAACCCTCGGCAACCCTCTCAATTGTCACAGAGTGCATCGATTAGACGACTGATATCCTCTTCATCAACATAGGCATGGGGACTGATCCGGAGCAACCCGTTACGGCAACTCAAGACGATGTTTTTCTGCAGGCAGTGCCGGCGAACCGCCGGAAGATTTTTTCCCGGAAGGTCAAAAGCAACAATCCCCGACCGCCCCTCCCCCTCTCGCCGACTGGCAATCGTGGCGCCTATTTGCTCCAGCCTCTGGCAGGCATGGTCGGTAATATCCAGGACCCGGGTGGCCAGTTCGCTAGAGCCGGCACGGAGGCCACAGTCCGCAAGAAGCTGCAGGCTGGCACCCAGTGCAGTGATTCCCACCATGTTCTGGGACCCTCCCTCGTAGCGAGCGGCGGTCCCGCGTGGTCGCCATTCAATACGGTCAAACTGGTTCGCATGTTCCACACTGTTCCAACCGGCACCGAGGGGACGCAAGAGCTGAAGATGTTCACGGCGAAGGTAGAAGATCCCGGCACCCTCGGGAGCGAGTAACCACTTGTGACCGTCGGCAGCAAGGAAATCCACCTCCACCGACTGCACGTCGAGAGGGAAAACTCCCAGCCCCTGGATCGCATCCAGAAATACCAGGATGCCTCGCCGGTGGGCCTGCTCGACAATCGACGCGATGTCCAGTCGCCAGCCGGTACAGAATGAGATCCAGCTTACCGTGATCAAGCGAGTTCGATCATCACAGGCCTCCAGTAACCGGTCGAGGTCCGGAGCAATCGCGTCGACAGGTACCCTCCGGGTCTCCACACCCCGGTCCTCGAGATTCATCCAGGGGTAAAGATTGGAAGGGAACTCGTTTGCCAGCGTGACGACATTATCGCCGTCCTGCCACGGAAATCCCTCTGCGACCAGCTCAATACCGCTACTGGTATTTGGGACGAAAGCAATTTCCTCGGCTGTCGCACCCAGCATGCTGGCAGCCTGGTCACGCACTTTTTCCACGTTGCTAGCCCACTCGTTCCAGGACAAGACTGCCTGGCAGGCTGCCTGGTCCACCCAGGCCCGCACCGCCTGTCGTGTCGGTTCAGGGAGTGGACTTACCGCTGCATGGTCAAAATAGGCAACCTTCCCGGCAATCGGCATCTGTTGCCTTAGAGCCTGCAGGGCGAGCGATGGGTTCTCATGCCGATTCACGATAACTGTCCCTGCAAACGCCCCCGGACCACGAGCCATCAATTCTCCAGGCAACACCAGCCCACTCACTCCGGTAGAAAAACTGGACTCGCAATGAATCACACAATGAAGATAGAATTCGCAGCCTGCTGGGAATACTATAATATCTGGTCGCTGTCAGACGATGTCCTATACTAGCAGATAACCTGTAGATTGCTCATTTCAGGCGAAGTTGCCTTTTTTCGGATAGAAGAGAATTAACACCATGTCCAAGGTTCTTTGCTACTCGGGAATAGCAACGGCAGCCATGCTGTTGATCCTGTTTTCCCTGGATCTTGCAGTTGGCGTGCCCTTCAAGAAAGCCGATACGCTGATGGACATTATCTTCCTGGTCTCCTCCATGGGACTGGGATTTATCAGCTGGCTAACGCTGCGAGAGCTGAAATAGCTGGAAGCCGTGACCAGGTACCGGGGCATTCAGGCAGCCCGGTTCAGCAGCGATTGAGATGTGATTCGCGGAGGTTGCATCTGTACCTGGCGAGACAACTGCTGCAAGGTCAGGCATCCGAGCGAGTCATTTTGGTGGCGATTCGCCACGCATCTGAGGATCGTTTCAAGCATCCCCCGGTTGAGCAGTTCATCCGCCTGGAGCAAAAGATGCACGATACCTCCACGCCGCGAACATCGTTGGATCAGGCGGCGGATATTCATCGTTGTCCACCAGCCAATATTCAATCGTCCTGTCAGCCGCCTGGCCGGCGGTGCTTGCCAGACTCCAAAACGCAATGACCGGGGCTTCCGGCAATGAATCTCTGGACCTCCCGTGGTGGAGTCACAACGGACCATCGAGATGCGGTGCTTAACCAGCAGATCGAGATGGTCAAACAGGTCCACCTTGTCCAGCGCCAGCGTTGTCACATGGGCTCGCTCATCGCGGAAACCTCGCATCCGTTCAACCAGTGCCCGGTAGAAGGTGCGGCGACTATTTTCCCCTGGTAACCACGTGGCATCTCCCAGGACCGCTACCTCGTGGCTCACTCCGGACTCACGTGCAAAGGAACTCACCAGGCGAGCATGTTTCAGGCCAGTAGCCCAGGTTGCAGGGAGGTGTTGCGAATTGAACAGCTCAAAGAGTTCCCTGACCCGGGACCCCTCAACGCCCTGGTCTGGAATATCCACCGAGAAAACGACACAACCAGGATCCAGCTGCTGTTGGAACATCTCCTGGCCCTCCGACCAGCCAATGACTCATATAGATCTGCCGGTTAGGGTCCAAAGGAAACTGGGACACTCAAACCAGCAGTAACTTGGTGTAAATCATCGACCCGACAGGCTCTCCTGCTGTAGTGACAATCTCATTCACTGCCATCTCCACGACTACCGTTTCATACCAACTGGGGCGACTTTAACGGTTAGGTTAACTATCCGGGTTACATCCCTGCAGTTTCCCACTGCCACCCGCTGCCAGCATGTTGTAAAAGGCTAATCTACTTCGATATTCTAATTGTCGTATAATGAAATTAGAGTCCTCTTTTGCTCCCGATCCCAGATGCTGGGAAAGTAAACGAGGACCTCTCTTGGGTTCCGTCATCCGCTGCAGGCAGAAAACATGATCTCCACAGAGGACAAAAAGAACGTACTGGAAGGCCCGGTAACCGCGATGTTCGAGTCCATCGATAACCCGGATGTCGTAAGTCCAACCAGGGGTTC
>JAPYUD010000305.1:0-4830 GCA_029936215.1 Pirellulaceae bacterium
GGGTGGTGGTGGAAGGTTTCATGAGTGGTATTCACCGCAGCCCCTTCCATGGTTTCTCTGCCGAATTCAGTGAGTACCGGGAGTATTCCCCGGGGGACGACCTGCGTTACCTCGACTGGCGACTCTACGCCCGCACGGACCGCTACTACGTGAAACGTTTTGAAGAGGAGACCAATCTCCGCTGTTACCTGCTGGTCGATGTCAGCCGATCGATGGGATATTCCTCTGGCAATGTCAGCAAGGACCACTATGCACGGACCGCGGCCGCCACGCTGGCCTACTTCCTCAACCAGCAACGTGACGCGGTCGGGCTCTTTACCTTTGCCCAGGAAGTACTGCATGCCGTCCCACCGCGATACCGCCCCGGGCACCTGCAGCGGCTGATCGCTGCCCTGGAAATCGAACTGCAGGGTCATGGTACCGACCTGGGACAACCGCTGGAGCAGATTGCCGCATCCAGCCACAAGCGTGGCCTGGTGGTGCTCTTTTCTGACATGCTTGCCAAGATCGACAAGCTGGAAACCCAGCTTAGTTTCCTCACCAGCCAGGGACACGATGTCGTGTTGATGCGGATTCTCGACCCCGCCGAAGTCGATTTCAACCTGGAGCGACCAGCAATGTTCCAGGACATGGAGACCGGACGGGACATGTATATCGATCCCTCGACTGCCCGTGGCGAATACCAGCGACGATTTTCCGAGCACCAGCAACAGGTCGAACAGACCTGTCGAAAGCTGGGTATCGATTTCTTCCAGTTCACCACGGCGCGACCGATCGAGATGGTCCTGTTTGACTATCTCAGCTGGCGAATCCAGAGAAACGCATCGGCTAGCGGGCGCATTCGTCGACGCGGCAACTTTCGCGCAGGAGGTGCCCGATGAGCCTGCTGATGCCGCTTTACATTGCCGGGCTGGCAGCCATCTCGCTGCCACTGCTCTTTCACCTGATCCGCCGTTCACCACGTGGGCAGGTAGTCTTCAGTTCCCTGATGTTCCTTTCCAGGTCCCCCCCGCGGCTGACACGTCGAAGTCGGCTTGACCAGTGGCTCCTGCTGCTGCTGCGGGCCCTGGCCATCCTGCTACTGGCAATCGCCTTCGCACGACCTTTCCTGCGAAGCCAGTCGGCACTCGGCGTTTCCGGTTCCCAGGGTCGACGGATGATCCTGCTCGTCGACACCAGTGCAAGCATGCAGCGCCAGGGAACCTGGTCCGCCGCCTTAAAGCGCTCAGATGAACTGCTTGCGGACCTGGGTCCGAGAGACTGGGTTGCCCTTTACGCGTTCGACAGCGATGTCCGTGTGATCGTCGACTTCCCCCGGGAAGTCACAACCCCGATTTCCCAGCATCGCCAACAGATCAGCGAGCAACTCGCCCAGCTTTCACCGGGCTGGCAGAGTACGAACCTGGCCCGGGCACTCTCACGCGCGGCGGAGGATCTGAAGGTCCTGGCGGATGAAAACCCCTCGAGCATCAGTGCCCCCCTTCAGATTGTGCTGCTGAGTGACATGCAGCGAGGAAGCCAGGTCGAAGCACTCAGTGGTTACGAATGGCCAGAATCAGTCAAACTCGATATCGAGCCTGTCATGCCTGTGGAAGCGGGTAACGCAAGCCTCTCCCTGGTGGCCGATATCCGTCGACGGAATAATCGCGAAGACCTGCGGCTCAAGGTCTCCAATTCGCAGGATGGTGAGAGCGAGTCTTTCCAGGTGACCTGGGTTTCTGCCGACGGAGCGAGTGCGGTCGGCACCGATGTTTATGTGCCACCGGGTGAAAGCAGGGTTATCCAAATCCCCGAGCACACGGCCGAAGACCTTGCCTACCTGCAGCTCAAAGGGGATCCCCACGGTTTTGACAACCGCCTGTTCCTGGCACCACCGCGAACGGAAACGGTACGTCTTCTTTACCTTGGAAATGACCAGGCCGCTGATACCGAGGGGGCACTCTATTACCTTCAGCGCGCCTATGCCGACAGTGCACTAAGGCAATTCGAGATCCTCGACGAGATTCCCGGGGATCACCTTTCCCCTGTCGGAGTGGCCGGCATCTCGCTTGCCGTGGTCACCCGTCCGCTGGACACCGTGGAGGGAGTGTTGGTGCAGGATTACCTGGAAAAGGGTGGGCACCTGCTCTACGTCGCCAGCGACACCGGTTGCCAGGATTCAATCCGCTCGCTGCTGGATGACCAGCAACTGGAGCTGGTCGAACAGCAACCGGATGACTATGCCATGCTCGCTGATATTGATTTTGACCATCCGCTCTTTGCACCTTTCAGGAATCCCCAGTTCAGCAGCTTCAACAAGATCCACTTCTGGCAGTACCGGCAGATCCAGGTTGCGGCCGATAATTCCTCTCGAATACTGGCCCGTTTTGACAGTGGCCACCCTGCCCTGCTGGAACAGGAGGTTGGAGAGGGAGTGGCCTGGGTCCTTGCCAGTAGCTGGCAACCGGTCGACAGTGAGCTGGCTCGCTCTACCAAGTTTGTCCCCCTCTTGCTGGAAATGCTCGCAGCCAGCCACCAGCAGATTCTTCAGCTTCCACAGTACGACGTTGGCCAGGCAGTGGCATTAAATCGCGACGCACGTGGCAAGGGTGACCTGGTGGTGGAGACGCCCAGGGGAGACCAGCTGGAAATTGCCCAGCAACAGACAACCTTCACAAGCACCTCGAGTCCCGGTATCTACCAGCTTCGGAGTGACACCGATGCAATCGACTTTGCCGTTAACCTGCCGCCGTCGGAAGGCGACACAACGATGCTGGATGAGACCCGCCTGGAACAATTTGGTATTCCACTGGGAGAACAGCAGACGGCCGAACAACAAGAGCAACAGGAACGCCAGATGCGCGACCTGGAACTCGAATCAAAACAGAAACTATGGCAATGGTTGATAAGCGGTGCCCTGGTACTGCTTATCATGGAAACGTGGCTCGCAGGACGGCTGACCGCGAAAAAAGAGACTGGCAAAGGGGACGATGCATGATGGATCCTCGATTACTCAAGGCCCTTTCCCCGATTGCCACACGGTATCGACACCGCCGACTGGTACTGGTGCTGACCAGCTGCTGGCTGGTGCTGGGGACCCTGCTGGCACTCTTTTACTTCCGTCCTCCTACCTGGTCCCCGTCCCCCCTGGTACTGGTTCTTGTTACCGGACTTGTCGCTGCCCTGTTGCTGGCCGCAAGCTGCATTCTGACTGCCCGTGCTCTACGGGATCCGCGGTTTATCGTTGGCCATCTGGAGAATGCTTTTCCCGAGCTTGACGCCCTGCTGCTGACCGCCGTGGACCAGACGACGGATCGCTCCAGTGGCACGTTCACTTTCCTGCAGTTGCGAGTTATCCACCGTGCACTTGAACATGCCCGGGGGAACCGCTGGCGAAATATCGTCCCCTCGTCCCAGCTCTGGATGGGGCACGCATTGCACGCCATGGCGATTGTCGGGCTATTCGGTTTTGCCAGTCTCTGGCTAACCCAGCCTCCCGTATCTGCTCCAGCGACGGGCCCAGGAATCGTACTGGAACAGGGAGAGCTTCTCGACGGCCTCGAGTTTGAGGTCATCCCGGGGAATACCGAGATCGAGAAGGACAGCAGCCTGTTGATCACGGCACGATTCACCAGCCAGGTGCCGGCTGATGTCGTCCTGGTCGTTTCCGACCAGGACGGAAACCAGCGACAGCTGCCGATGATGCGCAGTCTTGACGACCCGGTCTTCGGCGTTCACCTCTCCCGAATTGGTGGGCCGCTCGACTACCACCTGGAGATCGGTTCGAGGTTGTCGGAGGATTACCACGTGGCCATCTTCGAGTTCCCGGAACTTCAACAGGCAGATGCCATCATAGATTTCCCGGATTACACCGGCATGGAAACACGCACGGTCGAGGATACCCGCCGCGTGACCGCCGTGGAGGGAACCTCGCTGACCTGGTCCTGCCAGCTCAACAAGCCAGTCAGCCAGGCATGGCTGGAGACCGAATCCGGGGAAAAGCTGGCCCTGGAACTGAGCGACCCGGCAAGGAGGATCTACACCATCCACTCGACGCTGACCTCCTCCGAGCGATACCGACTTCACCTGCTTGACGACCAGAATCGGCCCAACCAGGAACCGCCAGAACTGGTGGTGAACACCCTGACGAACGAGCCCCCGACTCTGAAACTGACATCGGCCGGTGACCGACGTGTCTCGGCACTGGAAGAGATGGACATCGGTGCCAACGCGTCGGATGATTTTGGCCTGGAAGAATTCGGGGTCTCTTACAGTATCGGTGGAGAAAAACCGGTCGAGGTCAAGCTGGGGACATCCATCGCTGGCAATATCGAGCAGGTGATTGACTACCTGATCGACTTCGAGTCGCTCGAGGCGGAACCCGACCAGCTTCTCTCCTTTCATTTCTGGGTCGTCGATTTTGCTGCCGATGGCAACCTGCGACGGACGTTCAGTGACATGATGTTTGCCGAGGTACGCCCTTTCGAGGAGATCTTTCGGCAGGGCCAGCAACCTCCTGGTGGCGAGCAGCAGGAACAGCAACAGCAGCAACAGGGGGAAAGTGAAAATGAACAGCAGGCGGGGGAACTGGCCGATCTGCAGAAACAGATTATCAGTGCCACCTGGAATATCCTGCGGCGAGAAACCCGTTCCGAAGTCAGCGAGACATTCACCGATGACCTGCGATTATTGATGGTCTCCCAGCAACAGGTGATCGACCAGCTTGAGGAGCTCAAGCAGACGCTGCAGGATGAACGCTCGCGCAGCCATGCAGATTCCGCTACCGAGAAAATGCAGAACGTGCTCCAGCAGCTCTCCGACGCCATCGAAGGGCAGTCGGTCGGGCCACTC
>JAPYUD010000306.1:0-4824 GCA_029936215.1 Pirellulaceae bacterium
CCGCCGCCCCGGAGAGCGTGATCATGTAGCCATCGCCGAGCGTGCCGTCCTCCTCGAGTGGCCTGATCACTGACTGCTCGATACGTTCCATCGCCTCTTCCAGCGGGATCTCCGGCGGCGGGCTGACCTGGATCGTGATCGCTCTTAATCGTTCTCGCCGGTTAATCTGTTCCGGACCGCTGCTGTAGCTGATTTCCGCCAGCGCCGAGAGTGGCACCAGCTGGCCACTGGGCGTCGCCACTGGCAGGCCCGCCAGGTCCTGCGTGCGCAGATCCAGCGAATCCTTGCCCTTGATGGTGATATCCAGCTTGTTCCCCCCAACATAGTAGTCACCAGCGTAGGCACCATCGACCAGCACATCCACCGTGTAGCCCAGGTCCGCGGCATTCACTCCCAGCTCCGATGCCTCCACCACGTGCGGCTCGAGGTGGATCTCCGGGCTGGAAAGGTCCAGGCTCGGCCTGGGCATGGCCTGGGCCCCGGGCAGGAGATCCTCTCCGTTCTCTCCTCCACTTGCCAGGCGTGCCATCACGGCTCGCCCTACCTCGACCAGGTCCGGCAGGTCCCGCCCAGTGATCTCGATATCGATTGTCCGCCCGCCACTCAGGCCCCGTTCAAACAGGCTCGACTGGGAGGCAATCACCCGGGTGCCTGGAAAGCGGCCACCAATCTCCTTGAGCCGCGGGATGAGCTCGCCAACCCGGGTTTCGTCATGTGCCCGACAGCCCATGAAGACGCGCCGACCAAAGACGACAAAAAAGTAATAGCTGACGATGGGGGACGTGAGTTCTTCTGCCTCCGGGCTCCCCGGATCGGTATTCCAGTTCTCCTCCAGTTCCTGCTCGATCTCCTCACCCATCTTCATCAGTTCCTCCATGTTGTAACCCGGGGGAGGGGAAATCTGCATGAAGACAAAATTCCTGTTCCCGGACGGCAGGTATTCCACCTTGGGCCAGAACAGGTAACTCAGCATCACCGCGGACACAAGGATCACGGCAATCGTGGCCAGGGAACGGGTCGCGGTCGCCTGGATCCAGCGATTGCTGTCCACGACAAGATCCACGAATCGTGTACCGAAGCGCCCCAGTGACTCGAGTGCCTCGACCTCAGGACCTGACTCTGGATCTCCCTTTTCATCCCGTCGGTAAAGCCGGGCGGCAGCGGTGGGAATCAGGGTGGAGGAGACGACCAGCGAGAAGATGACAGCAAAGCTGATTGCCAGGGCAATGTCTCGAAACAGCTGCCCCGAGACATCTTCCACGAAAACAATCGGCAGAAAAACGGCCACCGTGGTCAGCGTGGAGGCGATCACCGCCCCCCAGACCTCGCTCGTCCCGCGTACCGCCGCGGTAAAGGAATCCTCTCCCTCCCGGCAGCGGCGGTGGATGTTCTCCAGTACCACCACGGCATTGTCAACAAGCATGCCCACGGCGAAGGCCATCCCGGCCAGGCTAATCACGTTGAGCGAACGGCCCGCCATGCCGAGGGCCAGAAAGGTCCCCACCACGCTGGTCGGAATCGCCAGCCCCACGACCAGCGCCCCGCGGCCGAACCAGATCCCAAACAGCACGATCAGGCCCAGGGTCACGAGGAAAAACCAGGGGGTGATCGCAATGGCCGCAATTGCCGAGGCGACAATCAAAGGAATTGACAAGAGTGTTTTCAGCGAACGATGCAGGAACATCAACAGGATTATCATCGTCAGCGCGGTGGCCAGGAAGATATTGTTCGTGACCAGCGAGATCGCCGAGGAGATGTACTCCGTCTCGTCGTAATACTGGTACAGTTCCAGCTTGCGCTGCCGCAGTACACCGTCGTTGAGCTCCACCACCGCCTTGCGGAGGTCTCGCATCACGTCCATCACGTTGGCACCAATGCGACGCTGGACCCCCAGCCCGTTATTCGGTTCGCCATAACGACGCGAGACACTGTCCGGTTTCTTGAAACCGATCCGTACCTCTGCCACGTCCCGCATGTATACCGGCACCCGGTTACGGACCGCCAGGATCAGGCTCTCCACCTGCTCAGGATCGCGAAACTGGCCCAGTGTGCGGATCACGTAACGGCGTTTTCCCTGCCAGATGTCACCGCCGGACGTATCCTTGTTCTGCCCCTGCAGAGCGGAACGGACATCGGAGACGGTAAGCTGGCGGGCAGCCAGACGTTCCGGGTCCACCACGACCTCCAGCTCCTCCTGCAGTCCGCCGTAGACATAGACATCGGAAACCCCCTTGACCCGCTCCAGCCGTGACTCGATCACGTCCTCGGTAAACCGCCGCAACTTCATCACGTCGATGCTCGGCGGCATCAACTCGTCCATTTCGGGGTACTGCTCTCCCAGCCGGGCATGGACCTGGCGGAGGCGGTAGACCATCAGCGCCGGGTTCATCGCGCTCAGGACCGGCTTCATCGGTTCGGCCAGCTGGGGATGCTCGCCAACAAAAGTACGCACCTGGTCCTTGGTTGGCGGCCGGGCTGTCAGTACCAGGCGGGCGATGGACCTGTCCGAGGAGTTGCGCGTCTCGATCACCGGTTCCTGGGCATCCACCGGGTATTCCCGCACCTGCTGCAGGCGGGTACTGACATGGACAATCGCCTCGTGAATGTTTGTCCCCACGGCGAACTCAAGCGAGATCGATGCGTTCGAGTCACTGCACTCGGATGACATCTTGATCATCCCCTCGACACTCTTGAGCTGCTCCTCCTGCTCCAGCACGATCTCCCGTTCCACCTCCTGGGGGCTGGCACCGGGCCAGCGGGTGCGGATCAGCACCATCGGGTTCTCCACCTCCGGGGTCAGCTGCTTGGGCATGTTGACCATGGCGATCGAACCGAAGAGGGCAACCAGCAGGGCCCCCACCGTCACTTTCACCGGGTTTTGTACAAATGCCTGGACCAGGTTCATGGTGCGTGGATCCGAAGAAGGGAAGCAGCTACCGGTTGAAAATCAGCACAGCTCAATAGCGATGCGGTCAGGGGTTTCTTTCCGTCCGGCCCGGGGGTTGCCTGAAGGAAAGCAGCTGGCCCGGCCGCAGCCGCTCGTTGCCGCGGACGACGACCAACTGGCCGGCGCGGAGCTGGCCTTCCACCTGGATCAGGTCGCCGGTCGAGATACCCAGCGTGACAGGAACCGGGCGTGCGCTTCCCGTGGTCTTCTTCCCCTCCTCCGGTGCGATCACGATCACCATTGGGCTGGCACCTCCCAGTACGATCGCGTCTTTTGGGACCAGGTTCATTTTTACGGCTGGGCCGGTCGGCAGCGCCACCCGCGCCAGCATGCCCGCCTTGAGAATTGGCCCTGAATCCGCCAGCCGGTTCGCCAGGCGGATCTTGACCGGGAAAGTCCGTGCCTGCTCGTCTGCACGCGGCACGACCACCGCCACCGTGCCGGTCAAAAGCTCGCTGGAAAGGGCAGGGACCTCGACCCGGACCTGTGTGCCGATCTTCAACTGACCGACGTCCTGGGCAAGCACATGGATCAGCACGTCTACCTTGTCCAGCTGGATCACCTCGGCAATCGGGTCTCCCTCGCGAACCCACTGGCCCACCTCGGTATGCTCGACCGTTACGTGGCCGTCAAAGGGAGCGACGATGGTGTGCCGCATGATCTGGTCCTCAATGACCTTGACCTGTTCCTGCTGGATCAACCCGCGGGCCTGCGCCTGGGCAATCCGCTCGGGCCGGGGCCCCCGCACCGTGAGCTGGTGGGCAGCACGGGCCTGCTCGTAAAGCTGTTCATCACGCTGGGCATGGGAGAACGCCTCCTGGAGTTCGTTCTCGCTGACCGCCTGGCCCTTGTTAAAGAGGACCGCAATCCGCTTGTGCGTCCAGCTGGAAAAATCCATCGACGCGCGGGCTGCCTTCATGCGGGCCTGGGACTGGTCGAGTTCCTCCCGGGTGGCACCGTTCTCCAGCTCTGCAAGCTCCTCGCTGCGAAGCAGCAGCTCGGCGCGGGAGGCAGCGAGTTGCAGCGCGAGTGTCGAGGTCCGGAGCTGGGCCAGTGGCTGCCCCTCGGTGACCACGTCCCCCTCATTAACCAGGAACTCGACCACGCGGCCGTCCACGGCGCTCCCCACCAGGCTGGTGCGGATCGGTGTCACGCTGCCGACAATGGTCTGGCTGGCCGAAAGGGTCTGCTCGATGACGGCGGTAACCTCTACCTTGGCCGGATCCTGCTGGGCAAGGCAGGGAGAAGCCAACAGGAGCATCAGAAGGATGGAAAGTCGCCTGCTCAACATTACGTCTCCCTGGATAAGGCGGCCAGCTGCCGGTTGCCCCATTATGGCATGCGAATCGGCCCGCTGTGGGTTTACCGGGGAAATTCTCACCGCTGCAGGGCAGGGAGCACCCGGGCGATCAGTCCCAGCCGTAGTATTCCAGGATCGCCGTACCAACCAGTTTTCCCCAGGGCTCGAGTGTCTCCCTGCCAACCTGCTCTGCCCGCTGCTCGAGCATCTTGGTAATCCAGGCATTGACCTGTTCACCTGCCGAGAAAGAATCCCCGTCCAGGGTGAACCGCTTCCTGACAATCTCGATTGGCGGATCCGTCTCAATGGCAGCACGAAGTTCTTCGATCTCGTCCCCGGTAAGACCATGAGAAAGCAAGCGTCTGCGGAGATCGTCGAAGTCGCCCCGGCGAAGCTGCTGACGGCGTCGCCGGCGACCGGCGTGCAGTGAACCGAGCGCGCCAGCTCCGACAATCAGGCTGGCCATCCACAAACCGGGGGAACTGTCCGGGAGCATCTTTTCGAGGCCATTCTGCTTGTCCCGCACGGCCTGCCTGTGGTCGACATAAGCCCAGGCTCCCAGGGCAATGCTGATGCC
>JAPYUD010000307.1:0-4800 GCA_029936215.1 Pirellulaceae bacterium
GGATCATTACGACGCCATTGTCATAGGCAGTGGCCTGGCCGGGATGACATCCGCCAACGTGCTGGGGCGATCTGGCCACCGCGTGCTGTTGCTCGAGCAACATTACAAGCTGGGTGGGCTGGCGACCTGGTTCCGGCGACCGGGCGGACATATCTTTGATATTTCCCTGCACGGGTTTCCCTTCGGGATGGTGAAAAGTTGCCGCCGCTACTGGAACCAGGAGATTGCTGACCATATTGTGCCGCTGCGAAACGTCCGCTTCGATAACCCCATGTTTTCGCTGACCACTGCCTACAATCGTGAGGACTTCACCAGCCTGCTGCGAGATCACTTCGGGATTGAACCGGCCACGGTCCAGGAGTTCTTCGATACTGTTCGTGGCATGAACTTCTACGATGACCAGCAGATGACGACCGGGGAGCTCATGGAGAAATTTTTCCCGGGCAGGGATGATGTCGTTCGGCTGCTGATGGAACCGATTACCTATGCCAATGGTTCGACGCTCGAGGATCCGGCCATCACCTACGGTATCGTCTTCTCGAATTTTATGGATCGCGGAGTCTACACTTTCCAGGGTGGGACGGAATTCCTGGTGGAGTTGATGACTGCGGAACTGGAAAAAAACGGGGTCGATACCAGGATCCGCACGGACGTCGAGAAGATCCTTGTCGAGCGTGGAGAGGTTCGCGGGGTGAGGGTCAATGGACGGGATATTCATGCCCCGGTAGTGATCTCCAATGCAAACCTGCGGGCCACGGTTTTCAAGCTCGTTGGCGAGGAGTCGCTCGATTCAGATTTCGTGGAGAAATGTCGCGAGGTGCGACTCAATAATTCCAGTACGCAGGTCTACATGGCGATGAAACCCGAGGAGCGGATCGAGGAGTCGACCGGGGATCTGCTGTTCAGTTCCACGGCATCGCAGTTTCGGACCGACCTGTTGCTCAACAAGGACATCAGCAGTCGGACATTCTCCTTTTACTATCCCCGCACGCGCCCCGAGGGACGGCAGCGATGCCTGGTCGTTTCCAGTACCAATGCCCGCTACGAGGATTGGTCAGAGCTTGGTGAAGAGGATTACGAGCTGGCAAAACAGGACCTGGTCGAGACAACGCTCGATGCGCTGGAAAACTATGTGCCGAACGTTCGCCAGCGGTTGGATCATATCGAGGCGTCGACGCCACTCACTTTCCAGCACTATACCAGGCACCTGGATGGTGCGAGTTTTGGAACCAAGTTCGAGGGCCTGGCAATCAGCCGTGGACTGCCGGAGCAGGTCAAGGGGTTGTACCATGCCGGTAGCGTGGGGATTATCATGTCGGGTTGGCTGGGAGCGATCAACTATGGTGTGATCGTCGCCAATGACGTGGATGCCCAGTTAACGACGGGCGAGTGTACCTCCATCGTCAAGCTGGCCTCGGCCAGGGACTCCTGATCGGCCTTTTTCCAGGGTGACTCCCCGCCAGCACGGTTCGACATTCCTGCTGCCCAGGGAAGGAAGACGACATGACACACGAGCAGATCCTGGCAGCTATTCCCCATCGTCCGCCGATGCTGTTGCTGGATGAGATTATCGAATCCGAAGAGGATGGGATTGTCTGCCAGAAGAAGTTCTCGGCCGAGGAGTTTTTTTTCCAGGGCCATTTCCCCGATGCTCCCATCGTTCCCGGGGTGATTCTCTGTGAAACCGCCCTGCAGGCGGGAGCGGTGCTGCTGGCACGCCAGCATCCATCAGCGGAAGGAAATGACTTGCCGGTTGTCACGCGACTGAACAACGTTAAATTCAAACGGATGGTTCGGCCGGGTGACACGATCCAGGTCACTGTGAAGATCCAGGAACTGCTGGCCAACGCTTATTTCCTTTCCGCCCGGCTGACGTGCGAGGGGGAATTGACCGCGTCACTGGACTTTGCCTGTACAATGGCAGCCCGCTAAAAGGGAGTGGGAAAGAAAAATGGACTCGATGCAACTTGCAGGAAAAAACATCCTCGTTTGTGGCGTCGCCAACCGCCGCAGCGTTGCCTATCACACTGGCCAGTTTCTTGGCCAGGCCGGGGCCAAGGTCATCTATTCCGTGCGATCCGATGAACGTCGTGAATCGGTGCGTGCCCTGCTGGATCCGGCACCGGTCCTGGTTTGTGACGTGGAATATCCCGAGCAGATTGAGAGGCTTGCAGAGCAGGTAAGCGACCAGGTACCGAGCCTGGATGGAGTGCTGCACTCGATCGCTTTTGCAGACTATGGAGACAGCCCGGTTCCATTTCACGAGACCGGTGCCGATCAGTTTCTCAGGGCGGTTAATGTGTCCTGCTTTTCCCTGGTGTCTCTCAGTAATGCGCTCAAGCCATGCCTGGCCGAGAACGCCTCGGTGGTCACGATCTCGATTTCCGCCACGCGGATGGCGGCAGAGAACTATGGTTTCATGGGGCCGGTGAAAGCAGCCCTGGATTCCTCGCTGGCCATGCTGGCCAAGTCGTTTAGCAGTTTTTCCCGTGTCCGCTTTAATGCGGTGGCGGCCGGCTTGCTGCGTACCAGTGCCTCGGCCGGGATTCCGGGTTTTGTCGATTCCTACCTGTTTGCCGAACAGGTGATCCCTCGTGGAGAGGGACTCCGTAACGAGGAAGTTGCCCAGGTTGCTGGCTTTTTGCTCAGTCCCCTCTCGTCAGGGATCAATGCCCAGTCGCTGGTGGTCGATGCTGGTATGTCGATCAACTATTTTGACCAGGAGATTATTCGCCGCACGCTTGCCGATGAGGGTTCATGAGCGGAGACCGATGAGGCCGTAGAGGGCAGCGTGAGGGGAGAAGATGATGAACAGCGACCGTCCTAATATTCTCTGGTACTGCACCGATCAGCAGCGGTTTGACACGATCGCGGCACTCGGGCACCCGCATGTTGTTACGCCGGTCGTTGACCAGCTGGTTCACGACGGTGTCGCGTTTACTCATGCATATTGCCAGAGTCCGATCTGTACACCAAGTCGATCCAGCTTCATGACCGGGATGTACCCCAGTCGTCTGCACAACACGCGAAATGGGAACGAGACCTTTCCCCCAGGGCCCCCCCTGGTCACGCGGCTGCTGGCCGATAGCGGCTACCACTGTGGCCTGGTCGGCAAGTTCCACCTGCAGAGTTCCGGTCACCGGACCGAGCCCCGGATCGATGATGGCTACTCCTACTGGAAATTCAGCCATGCACCGCGAGATGACTGGGAAGAGGGACATGACTATGCCGACTGGGTGAAGCAGCAGGGAGGGGACCTGGATACGCTGCGGCAGCACGAGGACAGGGTGCCGACCGAATTGCACCAGACGACCTGGGCCAGCGAGAGGGCGATCGAGTTTATCCGCGCCCAGCAGCAGGGTCCCTGGTTGCTGTCGGTGAATATCTATGATCCCCATCCCCCCTTCATCCCGCCCCGCTCCTATGCCGACCGGTTTGACCCGGCGGCGATGCCGGGCCCTCACTTCCAGGAGTCGGACCTGGAAACCCAGCAGGCACTTGCCGGGATCGATTTCCAGGGGGATGCGTTGCCACCGGAGGGACACGATGCCCATCGCTGCCAGGCACTCTACTATGCGATGATTCAACAGATTGATGATCAACTGGCCCGGATCCTTGAAACGCTGGAGCAGACCGGGCAGCGTGAGAACACGGTGGTCATTTTTACCAGTGATCACGGTGAGATGCTGGGGGATCATGGCTTGCTACAGAAGGGCTGCCGTTTTTACGAGGGGCTGGTGAGAATTCCGTTGATTTTCTCGTGGCCTGGCCATTTTCTTGAAAATCTGCAGCGGGATGCTCTCGTGGAACTGCTCGACCTGACTGCCACGATCGTCGAGCTGGGGGGGCTGGAACAGCCCGATTACATGCAGGGGAGGAGTCTGCTGCCACTGCTGACCCGGGCCGAAGAGAATGATGAACTGAGAGATTCGGTTCGCTGTGAGTACTTTGATGCACTCGATCCGCACTTCACGGGTGGTTCAGGAACGTATGCCACGATGTACCGGGAGCGGCGGTACAAGCTGAGTCTTTACCATGGCCACGGGGTGGGGGAGATCTATGACCTTCAGGAGGACCCCTGGGAACACCATAACCTCTGGGATGATCCTGGCAGCCAGGTGCTCAAGGCGAGGTTGATCGCCGAGAGCTTTGACAGCCATGTGCTGTTGACGACCGACGTCGGTTCCCGGCGGATTGCCCCGATGTAGCGAGCCGAGTTGGCGATCACTCCTGCCTTTCCGGTTGTCTTTCGCTTTCCACTTCCAGTAATTGCCGTTCCAGCTGTCGCAGCCTCTGCACCTGCTCGTGATCCGGGTAGAGGGAAAGGAAAAGCTCGATGTCCTCCCGGACGTGAAGGGCCGAAGCACGTGAACCCCGGCTGGCTGCCTCGGCAGCCACGTCAATCCGCTCGATCAGTTGATCGGCCGTGGGAGGCTGGAGCATGTACCAGGTGGCAAGTGCCACCCCGATCCCGGCAACAAGGAGTATCAGGACCTGGAGCAGATGGGGGATTCGGGAAGGCAGCCGTGCAGCGTTTTTTTGTGACGGATCCACCTCGGTGTAATGTGTGACCGGGGGGGGGACAGGAATGTCGGCCTGGACGGGGGCTGCGATGGTTGCCTCGGTGGCGATCTCCCTGTCGTCAACTGCCTCTTCCATTCCCGTGTAGGCACCTTCCTTGGTTAGCTTGTTGCCGATCGACCCGCTCCCGGATGAATCCTGCTGGTCGGTGTCCCGCTTGGGATCGACCGCCAGGGAGCCTTCTTCCAGGCTGGTAGGACCGAGCGCATGGAGCATGGC
>JAPYUD010000308.1:0-4785 GCA_029936215.1 Pirellulaceae bacterium
GCCTACACCGGCCTTTCCGCCGTCGACTGGGACCGCAACATGCTGGTGGATCTCCTGGTCTCCAGCAAGGACAGACCCCCCGGCCGGCTGGAGAACCTTCGCCATGGCCGCTTCCGATGGCAGCAGCTGGGAAAAGAGCTGGGGACGGTAGCAGGTGCAAACCAGCTGCTCGTCTGCGAGCTGGACGGGAATGCGTCCTGGGACCTGGTCACTTGCCACAAAGAGGGTCTCTCGATCACGCTGACCCGGACGGTGCCAGGTGAATCGGTCTCGGCGATCCGGAGCGAGGAGCTTTCCGGCAATCCTGCCAGCGGGGTACACCACTGGGATCATGACAACGACGGGATCCCGGACCTGGTGGCCTGGGGAAGCGAGGGAGTCCAGGTCTTTCGCGGCGTCAGTGACGGGCGGTTTGCCAAGCCCTTCTCTCCCTGCGGGATTCCTGCCGGCGAGGTTGTCGGATGTGACGTGGGGGATATCGACGGGGACGGGGACCAGGACCTGGCCCTGGTAGTCGGCGGGCAGGTACTCTGGTGCAGGAACGAGGGGGGTAACAAGAACCACTGGATCGACGTGCGAATCTGTGCCGAGGTGGATCCCAAGATGAAGGCCCAGCGGTCAAACCTCTATGGCCTGGGAAGCCTGGTGGAAATCAAGGTGGGTCGACGTTACCAGGGCCAGGTTGTCAGCGGGCAGGTCACGCATTTCGGGCTTGGTGACCAGCAACAGCCCGACGTGGTCCGGGTTCTCTGGACCAACGGGATCCCACAAAACAACATCACTCCTGGCAACGACCTGGCGGTCGTCCAGAAACAGCGCCTGCTAACCGGCTCCTGCCCTTACCTCTACACGTGGACAGGAGAGAAGTACGAGTTCTTTACCGACCTCTTGTGGGCTGCCCCCATCGGACTGCTCTCGGCTGACGGATCGCTGGTTCCAACCCGCGACTGGGAATACCTGTTGATTCCCGGTGAACAACTTCGTGCCGTCGATGACGAATACCGCATGCAGGTCACCGAGGAACTCTGGGAAGCTGCCTATTTTGACCAGGTGAAGCTGATTGCGGTTGACCACCCGGAAGAGATTTCTGTTTTCTCCAATGAGAAGGTTGGTCCCCCCAGTGTTTCGGAGTTCAAGGTTCACGCGATTCCCAACAGCCACCTGCACGCCCCTCGCGCCGCCCGGAATTCTGCCGGGGAGGACATTCTCCCCTTGATCCTGCAGCGGGATGGACATTTCGTGAAGCTCTATGACCACCGCCTCAAGCAGGGCCTGACCAACGAGTACTTCATGGAACTGGACCTGGGGGAGCTCGAGGATCCCGCTGACATCCGGCTGGTCATGACCGGCTGGGTTTTCCCGACGGACACCTCGGTCAATGTGGCGATCGCCCAGAACCCGGCCCTTTCTCCTCCCCGTCCTCCATCCATCTGGGTGCCGGATCCGGCAGCCCAGGACGGCTGGAAGCAGGTCGTCCCCCACATGGGATTCCCTGGTGGCAAGACCAAGACGATCGTGGTGGAGGTTCCGGTGGACCAGTTCGTCGACGACGATTACCGGGTGCGAATTGTCAGCAGCATGGAATTGTACTGGGACTTCATCCAGCTCGCGGTCGATGCTCCCGCCGGCACGTTCGAAAAGACCACGGCTCATCTGGTAGCAGCAGACCTGCACGACCGCGGTTTTTCAGCCCGCACGATCGGGCTCCACAATGGTCCGGATTCCTATGACTACCTGGACGTGACAACCGATCCTGCCTGGCCACCGATGGCAGGCAATTTCACTCGCTTCGGTGACGTGACGGAGCTCCTCACCTCCTCGGACGACCGCCTCGTGGTACTCGGCGCGGGTGACGAGATGACACTCAGGTTCAGGGAGTTGCCACCGCCGCCAGCTGGCTGGAAACGTGATTTCCTGCTCTACAACGTCGGCTGGGACAAGGACGCCAACCTCAACACCGTCCTCGGCCACCATGTCGATCCACTCCCGTACCGTGGCATGTCAAGCTACCCACCAGGGCTGGACGACCGGCCACCCGACTCGGCGGGTTTCCGGGACTACCTCCGCAGGTACCAGACGCGTCGCTATGACCAGCGGCGGTTCTGGGGGCCACTGGACCGATTCGGGCAGCAGTAAGTCGCAATTTCGAGCCAGCGAACCAATCCTCCCTGGCCTGCGTATTTGTCCCTACGATCGTCACGGCCGATATCTTCGGCTCACCACGGCCGACAGCATCAGCAAAAGCGATGCGGGCTCAGGATACCCGTTGGACGACCCCCAAAAGCCGCGTTAATCTCCAGTAGAGAGAGTCTCCAGAGACAATTGCACGAGGAATGCGATGAGGCACAACGTACCACTTTCCCTGCTCCTGGGACTGCTGATCCTGGCCGGATGCCGGGAGTCCACCGATCCAGGTCACGGCAACAATGAACCACCCGCCCCGGATGGACCGATTCACTTTACTACCTCCCAGGACGAGGCGGGGATCCACTTTACACACTTTAACTCGCGGCGTGATTCACTCATTCCCGAGGATGTCGGTTCCGGTGTCGGCTGGGCCGACTATGACAACGACGGTGACGAGGATCTCTATTTCGTCAACTTTGCCGGCCCCTTCCTGATGGACCCGGCCGAGCTAGCCAATCGCAACGGCAACCAGCTTTACCGTAACGACGGCAACGGGAAATTCACCGATGACACTCGCGAGGCGCGTGTAGGACACGTCGGCTTGGATTACGGTTGTCTCTGGCTGGACGTGGACAACGACGGCTACCTGGACCTGGCGGTGACCCACTACAGCGGTGCCATTCTCTACCGGAACCGTGGCGATGGGACTTTCGAGGATCAGACAGAAGCATCCGGACTGGGCAGCATCCACCAGTTCCTGCTCGGCATGACCGCTGGCGATTACGACCACGATGGCGACCTGGACCTGTTCTTCTGCGGCTATGTTCTTTTTGACCGCGAAAAGGCCCGTAACCGGCCAATGGTCGCCGGGCGTCCGGCGGTCTGGACCAACCCGGTCTCGTACAAACCACTTCCGAGTATCCTCATGCGCAATAACGGCGAGGGCGTTTTCGAGGATGTCACCGAGGACGCAGGAGTCGCCAACCCGGCCGGCAAGAGCATGCAGGCCCTGTTCTGTGACTTCAACAACGATGGATGGCCGGATCTCTACATCGCCAATGACGTGGGAACTGCCGATGCAATGTTCCAGAATAACGGGGACGGGACTTTTGACGATGTCTCAACGCTCTCCGGTACTTTCGACCGCCGGGCCAGCATGGGTGTGGCTGTCGGAGATGTCTGGCATACCGGCATGATGGACCTGTTCACAACCCACTGGGTCAACGAGGACCATGCACTCTGGCGGAACCAGAGTGCTACCACGCCGGACAAATCCATCCTGCTTGAGGACGTCGGCCCGACCACCGGCATCCTTGATATCAAGTCGACCGCCGACGTCGGCTGGGGTATCGAGCTGATCGATTACGACAACGATGGGCACCTCGACATCATGCTTGCCAATGGAAGCACCATCGAGGATGAACTCACGCTGGAAGTGCTCGAGGATCCAAAGCTGCTTCCCCAGCGATGTCGTGTGCTGCGAAATGATGGCAAAGCCAACTTCCTCGATATCAGCAGAGGAGGGGGCAGCTTTTTTCAGCGCGAACTGGTTACCCGCGGTCTCTCCGCTGCCGACTATGACCAGGACGGCCGGATGGACGTCGCCATCGTGCTCCATAGTGGCGAGGGGACGCTGCTGCGAAACACATCCAAGGGCACCGGTAACTGGCTCCAGGTCAAGCTGGAAGGGAGCGACAGCAACCGCTTCGGTATCGGGGCCCGCATCCAGGTCACCACCAGCTCGAACACTTATACCCGCCAGTGCGTACTGAGTTCGAGTTACCTGAGCAGCAACAGCATGGTCTGGCATTTCGGTCTGGGCGATGCAGAAATTGCCGAAAGCGTGACCGTCAGCTGGCCAGCCGGCGGGGCAACTGAGCAAAAAAATGTGAAACTGAACCAGCGAATCACGATTCAGGAGAAATAGGTCAGTCCACGATAATTGCTGGCCGATATTTCCTGTAAGATAAATTATTGTCCCCTGGATGACGAAAAAGATCGGGTCTGAAAAGGTCATAGTAATGAACAAAGCCCTGCTCATCGGCGTGCCACTTGCAGCACTGCTTGCCGCTGGAGTCTTTTTCTATCCGCGTCTTCAGGATGCGAACCAGCATGGCAGCGAGCACACCGCAACGGGTGGCGAGGCCCATCATCACCCGATCCAGTACCGCAATAAAGACTCACGCGACGCCATCACCGAACCGGAATTCGTTGCCGCCGGTGAACTCCTGATCGCCGGGGGCACCAAGGGAATCGGTGTCTCGATCGATGGCGAGAGTCGCTTTTACCCTCTCTATGTCCTGCAGTATCACCAGGTGATCAACGACAAGATCGGTAACAGTGCAATCGCCTGCAGTTACTGATCGAGCGAACAAACGCTCATGGTCCATGAGCGAAAGCTAAAGAATGCGAACGACGTGATGGAGATGAGAGTCTCCGGAAAAGTTCAGGATGGCAACCTGATCATGTACGACAAGGCGACCGATTCCGAGTGGCTCCAGGAAACCGGTGAAGCTCTCACGGGAGAACAGAAAGGCGCACGCTTGACCGAGCTCGACGAAACCAAGCGAACGCTGAATGTCCGCTGGGACGTCTGGAGCAAAGAGCATCCCGAGTCCCAGGTCCTCTTCTGTGATCACTGCGAGACCCAGCAGGGTG
>JAPYUD010000309.1:0-4780 GCA_029936215.1 Pirellulaceae bacterium
CCCTTTGGCCGAGCGGCAGTCCCAGTCGGAGAGCAATGCTGCAACCTGCCGGTAGGCGGGTTCCTGGCGGGTTTCCAGCAGCGCCAGCAGCGGTGGCACGCAGTCGAGGGCACGCCTGGAAAGCACATCTTTTTGCATGGCCTGGAAATCCTCGACCGAGTGGGCCTGGCGGGACTCGATCATCTCGCGGATCCGGGCTGCCCGGTGACCGCTGATCCAGCAGCCGGCCATCGGGTAGGGGTAGTCCGCTGGGGCAACCCGGTTGTTGGCCGATGCAAGCCAGCCCCGCTCGACGTCCTGGACCCGGGGCATCCCCTCGAAGGGGATGTAGCCTTGCCACTGGTGGTCGGGATCCCAGCCGGGTCGGTAGCCGCGGCAGGCAATGGTTCGCCAGGGAACCCGGCCGGTTGCCAGGTACCCGAAATGGCCGTCCACATCCGCGGCGATCACACTAAAAGTCGGAACATGCCAGGGGCGGGCAGCTTCCTGGAAGGATGCCAGGTCACTGGCGCGGCCCATGTCCAGCAGTGCCGTCAGCCAGCCTCCCTGGTAGGCGCCAACCCACTTGAGTGAAACCGGGCCAGTCTTCTCGGCCTCCGCCGGCATGATCGCGTCGACCAGGGGGCCGTTGTGCGTGGTCACGACCTGGATCGTCCGAGCTTCTTCTCCCCGCACAGCGATGGTCTCCTCGCGGTGGGTGGCGGGAAGTGACTGGCCGTCAAAAAAGAAGCAGCCGGGATTCTTCTCGTCCGCTTTTTCCAGGTAAAGGTCGCGCTGTGAGCAGATGTTGTTGGTAATGGACCAGCCGACATTCTCGTTGCGGCCAAACATCACCACCGGCATGCCGGCGTAGGCCATTCCTGCCACATTGAACGAGCCTCCCGAGAGAGAGACCTCGTACCAGCAGGAGACCGCCTCGAAGGCGATATGTGGATCACTGGCGACAAGCGGTGCGGCGCTGGTGGATCGGTTGGCAGCGACCGCCCAATTGTTGCTGCCGATTCCCTCGTCGGGCTGGCTCATCACGTGACCTACCGCTTCTGGATCTCCGCTCCCTGGGGCGTAGGAACCTTCTGGCAGGATGCTTTCTCCGTCGTCTTCGCCAGAGAGTATCTGCTGGTAGAGTTCTCCGTCACCAAGGACCTGGTGTGCCAGTTCGGGGATCAGGATCACCGGGAAGCGACCGGTCAGGTACCAGCGAAACTCGATCTCGATGGCCAGTGAGTCAACCGGTTTCCAGGGTTCGGGCTGATAATCGAGCAGGGCGAACTCGACCGGTAGCAGCTCTCCCATTGCCGCGATGACCTGGTTGACTCCAGCAGAAAACGACTCCAGCAATTGCTGTGTTTCATGCGATAGACGGGGCCATTCGTTATCTGCGATATGGGGAAGTCCGACGGTGTGGGCAATTTCGTCGGTGGCCAACGCATCCGGTCCGATCACCTCCGAGAGTCGTCCGATTGCCTTGCGGCGCAGGTAGTCCAGCTGGAAAAGCCGGTCCTGTGCCATGGCGACCCCGAAACCGAAGAACAGGTCCTGGTCCCTGCTGGCCAGGATGTGGGGAATTCCCAGTGCATCACGGTGAATGCTGACCTCCCCGGTGACTCCTCCTGTCAGGTCGACCTGCATGTCCGGTAGGCGTCTGGCGAGCTCGTCAGACCACCAGGTGTCAAAAACCCCGCGGGAGATCTGTTGCTCGGAGCAGATCGACTCAATGGTCTGACCGAGGCCAAGTTGCTTGAGGATGTTAAGGGATGGCAACGGATTCATCAGCTTCAATGGGGGCTAGTGTCGCAGTAGGAACTCGTTGGCATTAAACAGGGCATGCTGGAGATCCCGGAAGGCCTCGGTCCGGTCCCCTATTTCACGCAGATGCTGAATGACGAGACGGCTTTCCTGCCTGGTGGGATAACGACTCAGGCTTCCCAGGTAGATGTTCTCAATCAGCTGCTGTGTTGGCAGGTCAGCAGCCAGCCAGCGAGAAAGGCGGGATTCGGGGGAATCAATCTTGTCCAGCAGGTTGGGGTTATTGAGCAGGTGGATCACCTGGTTCAGCGTGGGGTCGGTATCCCTTGCACAGTCACAGGCGACGTCGCGGATGGGCCGGGTGAAGGCCTTGAGGAAGCGGTGGTCGACGTTTCCCTCGGCCAGCGAGACCGCGGTGGTGCCAAGGGGATATCCCTCGAACAACTCGGGAATACTGGTTGCCGTACTGATGGCGTCAAGAATCTGCTCGGCACCCAGCAGGCGTATGCCGGGGGAGGTGAAATAGCGTTTCTGTTCGGCCGCCGTGGAGATTTGCTGGGGAGCCCGTTTGCTGCTGAGTTGGTACGTACTGGAATTCAGGATGGTCCGAATGATCGGCCGGACGCGGTATCCCTCCTCGATAAACTGTTGTGCCAGCGCATCGAGTAACTCCGGATTGGAGGGGGGATTGGAGGTGCGGAAATCATCGACCGGCTCAACAATTCCCTGTCCAAGCAGGTGGAACCAGATGCGGTTCACGGTGGAATGAGCAAAAAAGCGATTGTCTGCCGAGGTCAGCCACTGGGCCAGTTCGATTCGCCGGTCAGCGGTCGTATCAGGAGCTGAGGTACTGGCACCAAAAGCGGCAGGCGTAACAGGGCCTTCTTTCCCCGGCATGCTGACCTCCCCCTCGGTGGCCAGGTAAACGACCTCATCATCAAGTCCAAACCGCAGCCCTTTTAACTTGACACGGGCGAAGTGGGCCGAGAGCTGGTAATAATCCTTCTGGCTGATGGAGTCGTAGGGGTGGTTGTGGCACTTGGCGCACTGGATTCGCACCCCGAGGAAAAGCTGTGAAAACGATTCTGCAGCATCGTCTGGCGTACGGGCAATACGGAAAAAGTTTGCCTCAGGATGATGGATCGTGTTGCCGCGACTGGTCAGGATCTGGCGGGCCATGTTATCCAGTGGCATGTCATCG
The DNA here is from genome assembly GCA_029936215.1 of Pirellulaceae bacterium. Classification (GTDB taxonomy): domain Bacteria; phylum Planctomycetota; class Planctomycetia; order Pirellulales; family Pirellulaceae; genus SAT2750. Next base: position 2,948 of record JAPYUD010000309.1, read on the forward strand.
GCAAAGATGCGAACCAGGTATCGATGAAAGCTGTGGACACCGCGGAGGGAAACCGTTTCCCGGTTTGCACGCATCACATCTGCCCACTTGAGGGCCCAGAACTGGGAGTACTCCTCTCTCTGCAGCAGGGATTCGATCAGTTCAACCCGCTTGTCCGGGGAATTGGACTGGAGGAACTGCCGTGCCTCCTCGGGCGTCGGGATGGCCCCAATCGAGTCAAGGTAAACACGGCGGAGGAAGACCGCGTCGCTTGCCAGCGGAGCCGGGTTGAGCTGGAGTTCCCGTTGCCGGGCGAAAACATGCTTGTCGACAAAGTTCTTTTCCGGGGGGGAAGTGAAGGAGAACTTGTTGGCGGAGCGGATGTACGTGAGGCGAGTTGTTTCGATCAGGCCCAGGTAGCGGACCAGGATAGCTGCTTCGGCAGTGTTGGAAAAAGAAACCCTGCCCTCGGGACTGACCATGGCAGCGGCATTATCGGCCGTGGTGAAAACAGCAAGGCCTGTCACGTCCTGGGTGGACCCATTTGAAAAATGGGCTCTCACGACCAGTTGCTGCTCGGGGGCACTGTCATGCAACTGGACTGAAGAGGGGATGACTTCCAGTCGGTCGAGCTGGCGAGGTTCGCTGGCCAGCGGGTGAGACGATTCAATCCAGCGCCGCAGGACCTGGTAGGCTTCATCTGTCTTTTGCAGTTGCCGCCCTCCCTGGTGTGGAAGGCGGGCCGTTGGCTTGAGCAACAGCAAGCTGTTGTCCGGTTCCAGCACGTTCAGTCGGCGGCCAAATTCTGCTCGTGCAAGTGAAGCAATGTCAATGGATGGATCAAAGCCTCGCAGGCTGAGAATGAAGCCTCCCTTTCCCTGGGGTGAACCGTGGCAGGCCCCCTGGTTACATCCACCCCGGCTGAGAGCAGCCACCACATCGGTCTGGAATTCGGGGACGACTGGGAAATGCTGGTCCAGGACCTGGAGCGGAAGAGTCGCCTGGTGCTTCCCGACGGTTGCCGTGATCATGGCCCTGCCCGCTGCCACCGCTCGTGCAATGCCGCCAGAATCGATCGTGGCGATCTGCTCGTCGCTGCTGCTGTAGGTGGCGGACCTGGTCCAGTCGGCATCCGCATGGTTGGAGAAGCGGGCGCTGACAAGCAGACGCTGCGACTGGCCGATCTGTAATTCCACGCTGGCAGGCAGTAGTGAAATTGTCTCTGGCGATGGCTGCTTTCTGTCCGCGGCCTGGCTGGCAAGCGGCTGCAGGCCCAGGGAGACCAGCAGGAGGAAGCAGGTGAGGGAAGTTTGTCTCACTTTCCCCCCCCACTCTCGGCAGCCTTGACCACGATAGTGATCTTTCCGTTGGACTGCTCGTTGAACTTGTCGACGCGAGCGGTTCCTTCCAGCGTGATGGCATGGGTTCCCGGGCTGGCGTCTGGGGCAACCTGGATCTTGACTTCCACCCCCTCCTGGTCGGCACCGATCTCGATCGATTCAGGGAAGGAGATGCCCTCGATCTGTTGTGCGGCCACGCGTACCGGGCCGGCAAACGGGGGCAGGCGGTTTGCGTTGATCCGCACGGTAAGTAGCTCTCCCGGAACGGCCTCGTAGGACTCCTCCGAACCAACAGGCTGAAAAGCCTCGGCGATTTTCAGTTCAAATGTGCGGGTCAGGTGAATCAGCCGGTTGTCCTGTTGGGCCGTTCCGGTAATCGTGACCCGCTGAGTGAGCACGGCGGTATTGACCTTGGATGTGAAGGACGCGGTTACACCATCCTGCGTACCGGTGACTTCCGGGAAACTGGCGATCACGCGGGGTTCTCGCAAGTTATTCCATTCCAGTTCACCAC
>JAPYUD010000310.1:0-4771 GCA_029936215.1 Pirellulaceae bacterium
ATCCACAGGCCTGTGCCATCACGCAGACGGCGTATGATGACGTGGCCGCCGCGTTGGGGAAGGATAGCTACGAGGTCTTCATGGCAAACCTGGTCAATGCCAGTAACGGCAAGGCAGAGGTTTATGCCGAGGAAATGAAGGTCGGCGCCAAGTTGATTGACTGGAAGGCTAACTGGCATGCCCATGGAAAGGGGAAAGCCAAGGGATCGGTCGTCGAGGGACTCGGCATGGCCCTGCACACGTGGGGTGGAGTTGCCAATACCTCCGATTGCCTGGTCAAGATCTATCCCGATGGCGGTGTGGAGTCCTTTTGTGGGACCCAGGAACTGGGGACCGGGACGCTCACGGTTTGTGCCATGGTGCTGGCCGAGACCTTTGGACTCAAGACCAGCGATGTCAAGGTAAACGTGGGCAGTTCCACCTATCCCTTTAGCGGTGCTTCCGGGGGAAGTACTACCGTTGGTGCCGTTTCTGAATCGCATCGCCGCGCCAGCCAGGATGCCCTGCGGGCGATCCTGGAACTTGTCGGAAAACAACTGGGAGTGGAAGCCGATGGGCTGGAAGCGACCGGTGGCAGGATCCAGGCCAGGAGTGATGCAAACAAGGGGATGTCCTGGAAGGAAGCCTGCAAGTTGCTTGGCCTCAAGCCCCTGGAAGTGACCCGTGGTCATCGCCGTGGGACTGCCAGCCCGCTCTCCAACAGCGGAGTGGGAGGCGTCCAGATGGCCCACGTGGCAGTCGACCGGGATACCGGCGTGGTCAAGATCAAGAAATTTGTCGCAGTACAGGACCAGGGGTTGGTGATCAATCCCCGTACCTGTAGTAGCCAGATCTATGGCGCTGTGACAATGGGAATTGCTGCCAGCCTGTACGAGCATCGGATCGCGGATCCCAAGAGTGGGGCATTTGTGAACGCGGAGCTCGCGGATTACCAGCTGGCACGGCTCGGCGATGTCGGTGAGATCGTTGTCGAGCTCTACGAGCCGGAAAGTGAAAGACAACGTGGCGTGATTGGAAACGGGGAACCGCCCGCCATCAGTCCTGTTGCGGCGATCTCCAATGCGATCGCCAATGCCCTGGGAGTGAGGGTGCCGGTTGCACCGTTTACGCCGAAACGAGTTTTGGAAGCCTTGAAGGCCGCGGGGAGGGCCTAAGCAATGAAATCCTTTGATTACGCAGAACCCCGGACCGAATCAGAAGTCGTGGCGTTGTTGTCCGAGCATGCTGGACGCGCCGAGGTGCTTGCTGGCGGTACGGACCTGGTCGGACTGATGAAGAAGATGATCATCAAGCCGGACCTGGTCGTGAATATCATGGAAGTGGAATCGCTCCAGTCGATTGGACCCCAGGAGGATGGCAGTTTTTCCATCGGGGCTGCCGTCACGCTGGACGACCTGCTTGCTCACCCTTACCTGGAAAACTATCCTGCCATCAGTGATGCCATCCTGGGTATCAACAGCATGCAGCTGCAGGCCCAGGGGACGATCGGCGGCGAGATCTGCCAGAAGCCGCGTTGCTGGTATTACCGTAATGGCCAGGGTTTGCTGGACCAGGAGAGCCAGGTGAGCGAGGGGGATAATCGCTTGCACGCGATCCTGGGAAACCAGGGACCGGCAAAATTCGTTTCCAGTTCCCGTATTGGACCTGCCTTGATCGCACTGGATGCCCAGCTGCGAATCGTGGGTCCCGGTGATCAGCAGCACTTTGTGCCGGTCGCGGATTTCTTTGTCACACCGCGTCATGCGGACCAGCGGGAGATGAAACTGGGAGCAGATCAGCTGCTGACCCATATTCTCCTGCCGGCGCGAGACAATAGCTTTAATGCGACCTACGAGGTTCGGCATGGTGAGGGTCCGGATTACCCGCTCGCTGCCGCCGCTGTCTCGCTGGAAATCAGCACGTCCGGTCGAGTGGAGGATGCCCTGGTCGTTCTCGGCCAGGTGGCCCCCACACCCTGGATCTCACACGAGGCGGCCCAGACGCTGGTCGGTTCGACGCTGAATGAATCCCTTGCGGAGGCAGCAGGTGATGCTGCTGTTCTGCAGGCCACACCCCTTTCTGGTAATGAATACAAGGTGCAGCTGGCACGGGTCGCCGTCAAGCGAGCGATCCTGCGGGCTGCTGGTTTTGAAACGGGAGGTTTCTAACATGTCCTTTGAAAAACACCTCGATCTGCCGGAACCCGTGACCATGCCGCCCTGTGCGCTGTTACGCAGCAAGGCGATCTACGTGACAGGGGACCTGGTGAATCCGGATCATCCGGATGAAGAAGGTGCCAAGTACTGCTGGTGCAACAAGACCCAGCATATCCTTGGACCGGATCAGAAAGATGTAAACCAGCGAGACTGCGTCGAGGGACGTGAGTGCTACCGCAACATCGTCTGACTCACACCCGGACAGATCCCTGACAGGAATGAACAGCCCGCCCGTGGAATTCTCTTTCCGGGTGGGTTTTCCTGTTTACCGGGACTCCCGTCGCTGGACAAGCCAGATACCAATCGCGACAAAGCCGGCAGATGCCAGCAGCCAGGGAGAGTAGGCATCGGTACGAATCAGCATGGCGGCGGTGAGTCCAAACAGTGGCGTGGTGAAGCTGAAGATCGAGATCTGTGACGCCACGTGCTTCTTTAATAGCTGGGCCTGCACGGCAAAACAGAAACCGGCGACCAGGATGCCCTGGTACAGCAGGCCCAGGATGGCAGGCATGGTGAAGCCCGCCGGGTCCACCTCCTCGAAGGACAGGCTGACCAGCAGGAAAAGGACAACCGCGATCAGGTCGTGCCAGAAAATCAGCTTGCCCGGCTCGATCACCTTCAGGGAGGCCTGCACGTAGAGGATTTTTACTGCCAGCACCAGGGCGCTGGCCAAAAGGAACAGGTCCCCGGTCAGCGTGGCCTGGTCAGCCGGATTCGTCGTCTCCGGAACACTTCCCATCGGTAGCAAGGTGACCAGCGAGGCACCGACAATGGCGATCAGCAGCCCCAGTATTTTCTGGCCGCTGAGTCGATGAACGTGGGTCACAAAATGCTCAAATGCCACCACCCAGAGCACGTAGGTGTTAATCAGGAGCGTGGTGTGAGAGGAATTGGAAAGCTGCACTCCGATCGTGAACAGGGCAATCTGTACGAAGAGCAGGATCCCGCAGATCAGCGAACAGTTCCATTGCGCTCGACCACGAAGACGTATGCCACATCCTTCAAAGTAGCACCAGGCGAGCATGAAAAGTGTGGCCAGGCCAAATCGGAGACCGGAGACGGCAATCGGGGGGAGGCTGTCAAGGCTAAAGCTGACCGCCACCGGTGTCGCTCCCCAGAGCGCAGCGGTCAGCAGGACCAGCATGATCGAGGTTGTCGTCAAGGGTTGGGAGGGCGGTTTCAGTGGTCTACAATCGGCGGAGCCGTCATTCATGGAAGCGGTGGGGGTGGGGCGAGGAGAAACAGGCATCGTAATCAACCGGGGTCCGGCGGGCCAGACGAACAGTGCTTCACCGCCGGGGAAGAAATACTCACTGAAGAATCCACAGGGGAATGACGTGTCCGAGGAAAAGAACGGTCCGGAGGAAAACCAGCCCGACCACTGGCAACAGTGGATCGAGAGTTGCCAGGGGCTGCTGGAAAGAGTTGCCGGGCAACGTGAGGCAATTGAACAGGCAGCCGCCTGGTTTGCCGAGTCGATCCTGGCGGGCAGGATGGTTCACCTTTTTGGGGCCGGCCACAGTCGTGTCCTGGTCGAGGAAATGTGGCCGCGATACGGGTCCTTCCCCGGGTTTCACCCGATCGTTGAATTATCGCTCACCTTTCACAACCAGGTGGTGGGAGCGAATGGCCAGCGACAGGCAATGTTCCTGGAAGCACAGAGTGGGCTGGCCGAGCGGATCCTTCGTAATTTCAACCTCAGTGACCAGGATTCTGCTCTGCTGATCTCGTCGAGCGGCTGTAGCACGGTATCTATCGAAATGGCCGAGCTGATGCGCAGCAAGGGGATCCGCGTGGTGGTGCTGGTGAGCCTTGATTATTGCCAGGCCAGTACCCCCCGGAGCCCGTCGGGAGACAAGCTGATTGACCATGCGGACCTGGTACTGGATACCGGGGCACCGGTCGGGGATGCGATGGTGAGTGTTGCTGGCCTGGAGACACCGGTCAGTCCCGGGTCGACAATTGGCGGCGCGATGGTCGTCAATGCGATCAAGGCGGCCTGTGCAGACATCCTTGTCAAAGCAGGCGAAATGCCCCCGGTGCTGACTGCGTCCTGCCTGGTGGGCGAGGACCGCTCGCGTGAGCTGTTTGAAGCAGCTTATGATGAACATGCCCGCCGCCTGGCGCGGCTTTTTGAAGGACTCGGACTGGAATCCTGAGCCAGCCTGTTTTTTCACCTCGTTGGTATCCCGATGGCCCAGCCACATCCCCTCCGAACGACCGTAATCGGCAGCTACCCGTTTCCCGACTGGCTGGAAATGGCCCGGGAGAATCTCCAGGATACGGGGCCGGATGACCTGGCCGAGATGGGGCGGAATGCCGTCAGGGCGGCAGTTCAGGACCAGTTGCAGGCCGGCCTGGATGTGATCACCGACGGGGAGCAGGGACGGTTTGATTTCAACCTCTCCTTTTACTCCTTCCTCTCGGGCATCGACCAGGACGCTGAGCCCACTCGCCGTTTTGGACCCCCGGCCCACGATCAGCGAGGTCGATACAAGGTGGTGGGCCCGATCGCAGCCGCCGCCGGCCTCGGTGCCGTCGCCGAATACCAGCGACTGGTAAAGCTTGCTCCCGAC
>JAPYUD010000311.1:0-4765 GCA_029936215.1 Pirellulaceae bacterium
ATGTAGTAGTAAACCTCGGCGAAGTTGGGGACCACGTTCGGCGCCGCACCCCCGTAGGTGATCACAGGGTGGATGCGAGTCTGGTCCGGCGTGTGCTCTCGTAGGAGCTCCGCCGCATGGTTTGTCAGTGCCACAGCATCGAGAGCCGATCGACCTTGCTCCGGCGCTCCGGCTGCATGAGCACTGATGCCATGGAAACGGAATTTCACGGCAATCCGTGCCAGCGTGGAACGGTCTCCTGCTGAGTTGAGACTGCCAGGGTGCCAGTGAAGGACGATGTCACAGTCCTTGAAGAGCCCTGCCTGGACCATGAATACCTTGGCACTGCCACCTTCCTCTGCCGGGCAGCCGTAAAAACGGACTGTTCCCTTGATCTGGCCCGAACGGATCTGCTCGGCAATGGCAATCGCTGCCGAGGCCGAGGCGACTCCGAAAAGGTGATGGCCACAACCGTGCCCGTAGCCATTGCCAGGGCGTGACTCTCGCTGGGGTGAGGCCTGCTGGGCAAGCCCGGGAAGGGCGTCGAATTCTCCCAGGATGCCGATCACCGGCTTCCCCGTTCCGACCGTGGCGGTAAAGGCAGTCGGAATGTCGGCTACCTGTTTCTGGAGATCGAATCCCGCCTCCTCGAGCATGTCGGCAAGAATTGCCGAGGACTTGGTCTCCTGGTAACCCGGTTCGGCTAGCTCCCAGATCTCAAGTGCCGCCTGCCAGCTGGCAGCATCCCGCTTGTTAATGGACTCGTAGAGAGCCTGCTTTTGAGAGAGGACCGGGGAGGTTACCAGCAGGGCAAGCACAAGAGACAAGCCCTGGATTAGCGGTCTGCGATTCATCATTCACCTTTTAGCTCGGGGTTCATGGGGCGCGGCGGCTTTCATCTCCAGCCGGCAGATCTGGTATCACTTTCCTGCATCCCCGAGTACCATGCAAGCCTCTGTCCAGGGAGTGGATGCTTGCCCGGCAGCAGATCTGCTCGATAGACTGGTGTCATGCGAAGTACGACACGCCACACTCTGCCTGTTCAAGGACCTGGACCATGACGCAAAAAATCCTCTCGCTCTCACTTGCCCTGATGATGTCCGCCTCGTGCCTGGCTGGAGAAGAGGTTGTTGATTCCTTGCTTCGATCGAAGGCCCGGCAGGTCGACAAGCCCCCGGTCCAGGCTGGCAGGCAAAAACAGAAGAAACTCCAGCCGCTTCCCTTTGTCGCTATTCCCTGCACGGCAGACAAGATGTTTACCACGGGAATCGAGGGGCCAGCCTGTGATAAGCGAGGATTCATCTATGCCGTGAACTATGAGAAACAGGGGACGATTGGCCGTGTCCGTCCCAACGGGGAAGCGAGCCAGTTTGTTGCCCTGCCGGCCGGCAGCGTTGGCAACGGTATCCGCTTCGACCGCGATGGCATGATCTACGTGGCTGATTACCCAAAGCATAATGTCCTGCAGATTAACCCGCGGACCCGCAAGATCACGGTCTATGCCCACGACGAGAGAATGAACCAGCCCAATGACCTGGCAATCGACAGCACGGGGGTTCTTTATGCCAGTGACCCGAACTGGGGTGACGGAACGGGACAGCTCTGGCGGATTGACAAGGATGGAAGCACAACCCGGCTGGCCGAGGGGCTGGGGACCACCCACGGTATTGAGGTGAGCCCGGATAACACGACCCTCTATGTGAATGAGAGCGTGCTGAAGACTGTCTGGGCATTCCCAATCCAGGAGGATGGCAGGCTGGGGGAAAAACGACTGGTCCGGCAGTTTCCGGACCATGGTTTTGACGGCATGCGATGCGACGTGGATGGAAACCTCTACATCACTCGGCATGGCAAGGGAACCGTGGTAAAAATGCAACCCGATGGGAAGATCCTGGTAGAGGTGGATGTGCTGGGGAAAAGCCCGACCAACCTCTGCTTTGGAGGCCCCGATGGTCGAACGGTCTACGTGACCGAGGTGGAGCACAGGCGACTGGTTAAGTTCCAGGTGGATCGCCCAGGCCTGTCCTGGCAGCGATGGCGAGAATAACCCTGCCGCCGTGCGGGGAGAAAACAATGTGAGGAGAGCAATCGATGCTGGCAGGAGACATTTACGAGCCAAGGAAAATACGGCTTGTTGAGACGGAGGAACCACGACTTGATCCAGCCATTCCCGGGGAGATTATCTTCCAACCGGAAATTGGATGCCTCTGTGGTTCGGACCTGCTTTATTTCGAGGGAGACTATAGCGAGTACCCTCCAGAGATTGGGCATTCGCTGCATGAGATGATCGGGCGGGTTGTGGATACCAATGGCGATCGTTTCCAGGTCGGGGACCAGGTGCTCTGTGTGCCGAACCGGCAGCAGGGGCTGAGCGAGCGATTTCGAGTGACCGAGCAACAGGCGATCCTGGTCGATCCCCGTCCCGCGGTTGACAGGGCACTGCTTGCCCAGCCACTCGGGACGGTCCTGTTTGCACTCCGCAAGCTCCCTAACCTGATCGACGAGAACGTGGTGGTGGTCGGCCAGGGCCCGATGGGCCAGCTGTTTAATATCGCCCTCCGCCAGCTCGGTGCGCGGCAGATTATCGCAGTTGACCAGATCGCTGACCGGCTCGAGGTGAGCCCCCGGACCGGGGCGACTCATACCGTGAATAGCTCCCAGCAGGACCCGGTCAAGGCGGTGGAGGATATCACGCAAGGGGAGGGAGCCCGGTTTGTCGTGGAAGCTGTCGGTCACCGTGAGCAGGTTTTGAATCTCTGTGCCGAAATCTGCAAGCCCTTCGGCACGGTTCTCTTCTTTGGCGTTCCGCCAAAGTCGATCGACAACTTCAGTATCTACACTGTCTTCTGGAAGAACCTTTCCATCGTGACCAGCGTGGGACCCGACTTCAGCAAGGACTTTCCCCTGGCGATGCAGTGGGTCGCAGAACAGCGAGTCGATGTTTCCCCACTGATCACGCACCGCATGCCCTGGACGGACATCCAGGAGGCCTTCGATCTGTTCAGCCAGCGACAGGACGGCGCGCTGAAAGTCTTCCTGGATTTCTAGCGATACCGACCCGGGTACTCTGAAAAGAGGTGCCCCGGGCCAGGTTACCCGTCGACACCAGCTGCACTGAAGTACTGGGGCTCCGCACCCTCGGTCCACTTGATATTACAGCCAATACTGGGCACCTGGTGTTCAGCTACCGGTTCTCCGGCCAGCACGGCGTCCAGGGCCGCACGCAGATCCTCTCCCGTGACCGGGATACCGGAATCGGGGCGGCTGCTGTCGAGCTGGCCACGGTAGGCGAGCTTCTGGTCACTATCAAACACGAAGAAATCAGGTGTGCAGGCAGCCTGGTAAGCAATGGCGACAGCCTGGTCCTCGTCATAGAGATAGGGAAAAGAATACCCCCGTTTCTCCATCTCGTGGATCATCTGCTCGGGGGAATCTTCCGGATGGTTGGCAATGTCGTTGGAGCTGATCGCCACCACCCCGGCACCCCGTACCTGGTAATCGCGGCCAAGCTGGGCAAGTTGTTCAGCAATGTGCTTGACGAAGGGACAGTGGTTGCACATGAAGATTACCAGCAGCGCCGGTCGTCCCTGGAAGTCTTCCAGCGAGACCATCTGGCCATCGACATTGCGGAGTGAAAAACCAGGAGCAGGTGTCCCCAGGGGTAACATGGTACTTGCAGTTTTCACCATCGCTTTTTCCTTGGGATGTCAGGTTTCCTTAGCGGGGCCGGTGGCCCTCAGATCGCTGGCTTGACGATGAAGCGTGTCAGGCCAATGCGTAGCTGATCGTCGATGTTGAGCGGGCATTCGTCGATCTGCATGTCGTTCACGTAGGTCCCGTGACGGGATCTCAGGTCCCTGATGACCAGCTGGCCATCAAAACAGTCAATCTCACAATGTTGCCGGCTTAGCCAGCGATCATCGAAAGAAACCTGGGCTTCCTCGCTGCGGCCAATCATGACAGGGAACTGGCAGAGGGGAATGGAATTGTTGTTGCCAGCCGGTTCCTCGGGAACAAGTTGTGCCAGGCTGGTGGCCGCGGTGGAGGGATGGATGGACATGGAATGGATCCAAGGGGGTTGGATATTAACAAGTGAACAGGGCTGTTCAATGCTGGGTGCTGTCGTCCTCGAGCAGGCGAAAGAGCCGTTTTGACTCAAACCACATAACAGCCAGGAAGGAGCGGCATGTTATGTCCCTTGTCTCTCACATCATGTAACGTCTCAGGCTATGAAAGCGGTGACGCGTTGTCAATGATTCGCCGGGCGACGTTCAAAAAACTGCTCTGCATTGCTGGAAACAAGCTCCGAAAAACCTGTAAGCTCCATTTTCCTGACCTCGGCCAGGCAGCTGGCGGTATGGACAAGCAGGGCAGGCTCGTTCGGTCGCTGGCCACGGCAGGGATGTGGGGACAGCCAGGGGGCATCGGTTTCGATCACCAGGCGGTCATCGGGAACACTCTCGGCAACGCTCCGCAGCTCTTCGGATTTCCGGTAAGTCACCATGCCGGCAAAACTGATGAACATTCCCAGCTCCAGGCACTCCTGCAACAGTGGCAGGTCCCCCGTGAACGAGTGCATCACGCCTCGCAGTGGTCCCCGCTTGTGGGCTTCGCGAAGCATCTCCAGGATTTCCTGGCCGGATTCACGCATGTGGACGATGAAGGGCAAGCCACTCTGCTGGGACAATCGCAGGTGTCGGTCAAAATAATCTTGCTGGAGTTCAAAAGGGGTGTAGTCCCTGAAACGGTCCAGGCCGGTCTCACCGATGGCAACCACGCCAGGCTC
>JAPYUD010000312.1:0-4761 GCA_029936215.1 Pirellulaceae bacterium
CCCCAATGTCGGCAAATCGAGCATTTTTAACTGGCTCGCCGGGCACCGCATTGCGATTGTCGATGACACGGCCGGGATCACCCGCGACCGGATGACGCACCTCATCCAGCACCAGGACGCGCTGTTCGAGATTGTCGATACCGGGGGTATCGGAATTAACGACGTCGATGATCTCAGCGAGGAAATCGAGGACCAGATCGCGATCGCCATCGACACGGCCGATATCATCCTGTTCGTCGTCGATACCCAGACAGGATCAACCCAGCTGGACGAGGAAGTTGCCCGACGACTGAGCAGCCTGGAACTGCCGATTCTCTGCGTGGCGAACAAGTCCGACAGTGACAAGATAGATCCGGAAGCGGACCAGTTCCAGAAACTGGGGCGAGGTGAGCTGGTACGGGTGAGTGCCAAGAATGATCGAAACCAGGAACAATTGCTTGACATGATTGCCGAGCGACTCCCGGCCCAGCAGGATATGGACTCGCAGCTTCCCCCGGAAGCGGAAATGAAAGTCGCCATTGTTGGCCGGCGCAACGTAGGGAAAAGCACCTTCGTCAACTCGCTGACCGAATCCGAACGACTGATCGTCAGCGAGGTTCCGGGAACCACTCGTGACAGTGTCGACGTGCGGTTTGAGCTGGACGGAAAGTCGTTCATCGCGATCGACACTCCGGGACTTCGCAAGGGGAAGAGCCTCAAGAGTGACGTCGACTTTTATGGCAGTCGGCGGGCACAGCGGAGTATTCGCCGCGCCGATGTAGTGCTGCTGTTCTTCGATGCCAGCCAGAGAATCAGCCAGGTCGACAAGCAACTCTGCAACTTCATCAACGACAACTTCAAACCCTGCCTTTTTGTCGTGAACAAGTGGGACCTGATGGTCGACCACATGCCAACGGAACGCTGGTCCGAATACCTGCGAGAGACGTTTTCAACGATGTGGCATGTTCCGATTGCCTTTATCACCGGGCAGACCGGTCGCAATATCAAGATGATGCTCAACCACTCCCAGATGCTTTTCAAGCAATCACACGAGCGTGTCGGCACGGGGGAATTGAACCGGCTGGTACAACGCGCCCTGGAGAACCATCCGCCCCCCCTGACACGGCGGAACCAGCGACCCAAGATCTACTATGCCACGCAGATTACCACCCAGCCACCGACCATCGTGATGAAATGCAATAACCCGTCAGCCTTCTCCCCGGACTATCGACGGTACCTGCTGAGCGTGCTGCGGGACCAGCTCAGCTTCGGCGAGGTCCCGATCAAGCTCTTCATGCAGAAACGAGAGCAGAACGAGAAGTAGAGTGCCGGTCAGGCAATAATCTCGTTGATCAAGTGGCCATGGACATCGGTCAGTCGGCGGTCGATACCGTTGTGACGTACCGTCAGCCGTTCGTGATCGATCCCTAGCAGGTGCAGAATGGTGGCATGGACATCATAGACCTGGGTCGAGTTCTCACGATCCAGCGGCTTGTAGCCCCACTGGTCAGACGGACCATGGGTCGTCCCTCCCTTGATACCTCCTCCACAGAGCCAGTTGGTAAAAACAAAGGGATTATGGTCCCGCCCCTTGCTCCCCTGCGTGGAGGGCATGCGACCAAATTCCGTTGTCCAGAAAACCAGGGTGTCATCGAGCAGTCCACGCTGCTTGAGATCCTTGATCAAGGCCGCCGTGCCAATCGCCATGCCGCCGGCGAGCGGACCATGGTCACGCTCGATATCCTCGTGGCTGTCCCAGTTGCGACGCGGGAAGGAATTGTCGTTGCCGGACCAGATCTGGATGAACCGCACGCCTCGCTCCAGCAGGCGACGGGCAATCAGGCACTTCCGCCCAAAATACTCCGCTTCCTCCGGCACATTAATCGTGTCGGGATACTTCTGACCGGCACGGTCCAGTCCATAGGACTTGAGAATATGGGCCGGCTCCGTTGAAAGGTCGAGGGCTTCCGGGGCGCTCAGCTGGAGTCGTGCCGCCAGCTCGTAGGAGCGAACACGTGCCGCCAGGCGGGAATCTCCCGGTCGCCGCTCCTGGTAATCCTGGTTGAGCCGGCCGAGCAACTCCAGCCCATCCCGGTCACTCGCTCGCGTTACGTACCTGGCCTGCGGTTTCAGATCAGCGATCGGGTTGGCTCGCTGCGGAAAAATCGTCGTCCCCTGGCTGTCGGCAGGCAGGAATGCAGATCCCCAGTTCTTGGGGCCGTTGGAAGCATAGCCGCGGTGGTCCGGAAGGACCACGAAGGTCGGCAGCTCATCACGGATACTTCCCAGTGCATAGCTGATCCAGGCACCCATGCCCGGGAATCCCGGCCGCTGAAAACCGGTCGCCTGCAGGTAGGTCGCCTGGCTGTGGACACCGGTCTTTCCCACCACGTTATGAACAAAAGCGATATCGTCAACGCAGTCTCCCAGGGGGGCAACCGGATCACTCAACCACTTGCCAGATTCGCCGTAAGCACGAAAAGCAAACGGTGATTTCATCCAGGGCCCCAGCCCATTCTGGAAAGCCTCCACCTTCTCACCAAAATCCGACTTCTCGCCATGGTGCTTTTCCAGGGCCGGCTTGTGGTCCCAGAGGTCAATGTGGCTGGCAGCCCCTCCCATGAACAACTGGATCACTCGCCTGGCGCGGGCCGGGTGATGAAGCACTCCGCCAAGGACTCCTGGCCTCCCCTCCTCGCCGCAGAGTGGATCCTCAGCCAGCATGGCCGAGAGTGCCATCGCTCCCAGGCCGTTCGCTCCGTGCTCGAAAAACTGACGGCGCGTGGAGCCGGAGGATTTCGGATGTTCGATGGAATGCTGCACGAGAGACTCTCTCAGTCCACGAATACAAACTCGCTAAGGTTAAACAGTACGCGACAGAAATTGGACATCCCGTGCTCGCTGGCATAGGAAACCAGTTGCTCAAGCTCCCTCTTGCCAGGATGCCGGCCGGTAACCAGGCGGAAACCGGCACTCACCTGGCCTGCCAGATCCTCGGCTTCACCCTCCAGTCGGCTGGAAAAATGTTCTGCCATCGCCAGGTTAAAACGGTGATTGAGCATCGAGAGGGCCTGCAGCGAGGTCAGGGTCTCGTTCCGCCTGGGCGTGCTCTGGGAGGAATCGGCACAGTCAAGCGTGGTCATAAAGGGGTCCGGCTGGGAACGAACAATGAAGCGGTAGATCGTACGACGGTGGGTTGTCGCATCCGCCGGATCATACTTGTGGTACTCGAAATGCGGCGAATGAGCAGTTTTTTCCAGCATGAAGAGGTAGTACCCGGGGCCATACATGCGGCGATCCAGTCGCCCACTGGTCGAGAGTACCGCGTCGCGGATCTCCTCCGCTTCCAGGCGGCGGCGGTTCATCCGCCAGAGAAGCTGGTTGGAACCATCCTTCCTGGCTGCTGCCTCCCGGTGCCCTGATGATTGCCGGTAAACCGAGCTGGTCACGATCAGTCGCTGGATCGACTTGAGTGACTGGCCATTGCCGAGCAGTTCCGCAGAGAGCCAGTCGAGCAATTCAGGATGGGACGGGAGCTGGCCCATGCGGCCAAAGTCGTTGGGCGAACCGACGATTCCCTGGCCAAAGTGGTAATGCCAGAGACGATTGACGATCGACCGCCAGGTGAGCGGCTGGTCAGGCCGTGTGATCCAGCGAGCCAGGGCAACCCGGCGGCTTCCCTCCTGGTGGTCCTCGTCCAGTTCAAACTCGACCGGGAAACCCGCCCCGATCGGTATCGTCCCGGGTCGAGAGGGAGTTCGGGGATCGAGGATATTGCCCCGGTGCAGGAGGTGAATACTGCGTGGTTTCCCCCCGGTAGGATGAAAACCACCCTGGGGTTTAAAGTTGGTCGCCGCCGCGTAGACCATCCGGCCCGCAGGAAGGGCAGCAAGGTCTTTCTGCACGCTGGCAAGCTGCATGGCCAGCCGGGCCATCTGCTCCCGTCGCTCGGGTGTGTGGATCCGGGCCCGGATCTGTTGCAGCCTGCCCGCCACCGCCAGCGACGCGACGGCAGCCGCCTCGTCCTTCACCTGCGGGTAAATCCCATCGGTCAGGTTCGCCCGCCGCCAGCGATCAGGAGCCTCGATGGAATCCAGGGCCTGGACAGCAGCTCCCCTGGCAATGTTCTTTCCGTCGGCATCCAGAAGCTCAAGCTCCGAGATGGCAAGGATATAGTCCTTGCTCCGGACTGCCAGCCTGGTCGCTGTCAGGCGGATGTAGCGTGCCTTGAACGCGGGCGACTTGATTCGCCAGGGAACAATTCCTGGATTCACCACGTCCTCCATGGTTTGATCCTCCAGGAGCGTGACACCGTTCTTAAAACCGGCGTCATCCGATGCCTCCACGCGGAATCGCACTGGAAAACCAAACCCCGCACCAATCTCGTTGAATTCATCGTGGCAGGGACGCAGGATCACTCTCGTGACCTGCCGTGAAGTCCCCAGGTCCACCTGCACCCACTTGGTCGTCTGCTGGCCGGGAACAATCGCGCTGTGGTAACCAAAAGCGGGGTGCTTGGGTTTCATCGCTGCCCGGGCAACCAGTTCCGCATGCTGTTTTTCCAGCTTCTTGAATTCCTCGCCTCCCGCATTCCGAATTGTCTCCTCCAGCGCCAGACGCTGCTGGTTGATCTCGCTCACCCGCGTCTCCAGGTCCTGCCGCCTCTGCTGTGCCCCGGCGTCAACATCGTAAGGACGTTCGGCCCGATCGACCGCCGCAAAGATCGTCTGCAGATTGTAGTAATGCTGCTGTGTGAAGGGATCAAACTTGTGATTGTGACAG
>JAPYUD010000313.1:0-4728 GCA_029936215.1 Pirellulaceae bacterium
TCCCTTGGGCTGGCCGGCAAACAGGTCGACCACTACCAGCTCACCAGAGGGCTTCAATGCTCGATGGGCTCGCTGGAGTAGCTGCCGCTGGCCCTCCTCCGCTTCGAGCGACAGCAGTTCCGTGATCAAGACCATCTCAAAGCTCTCTGCCGGAAGTTCCACTTCCCGGTAGTCTCCCTCCAGCATCGTCAGCCGGTCGGCAAGCCCGATCGAGCTGGCTGTTGCCCTGGCACCTGCAAGCGTCACCGGGTCATCTGCCAGTGTGAGCTGAATTCCAGGATCGTGGTGGGCAAGCGCCAGGCTCCAGACACCGATGCCGCAGCCCAGGTCAAGAACCTGCTTCTGGGCAGTCCCCTGGCCACTGCTCAGGATCCCCACCAGTTCCAGTGCTGCAGCCGTGGCGGACCACTGGCCAGCCATGCGACGATTGCGAAGCCCGGTGATGGCCTCGCGTTCTCCTGCGGAACCCTCGCGAAGTACCGATGAGAGGGAATCCCAGCGATAGCTGCCCAGGTCACTTTCATGCTGCATGAACAGCTGCGTTGCCGGGGCGAGGGCGAAGTCGTCCTCGTATTGCTCGATCACTCCAAGCTGCCTGAGGCACTCCAGCAGCCGGCAGAGCGGATCCAGTTGCAGCTGGCATTCGTCGGCGAGCTGGAGGGCCGTTTTCTGTCCATCGAGGAGTGACGTGAATACCCCCAGCTGGCAGCTGGCCTGGTAGATGTGACCGATACCGACCTGGTCGGTGGTTGCCTGGTACTGGGCGAGAGTCCGGTTCTGTACATCATTCATGGGTGATCATCAGCCTGCCAGGGGGAACAGGATGGCAAGAACCAGGGTTACCGCCAGGCCGGTCAATCCCATCACGATGCTGTTGGGGGTGACCGTCTTGAGAGCTTCCTGTTCTGTCATCCCGCTCATCTTGCAAATCACCCAGAAACCGCTGTCCGCCATCCAGGCGACCGGCTTGGAACCACAACCGATGGCCAGGGCCAGGTAGACGGAATGAAACGGCAGGTCTCCCTGCAGTGCCAGTGGTGCCAGGACGCTTCCGGCGGTGATCATTGCCACCGTGGCCGATCCCTGCGCCGTGCGTATCAGGGTGGTGATCAGGAAGGCAATTGGCAGGATCATCAGGGGCTGGACCCCCTCCTGGAGCATGGCAATCTGCTCGGCAATGCCCGACTGGCGAATGGCAGCTCCGAATCCGCCGCCGGCAGAGGTAATCAGGATAATGATGCCGCCGCCAGCCAAAGCATGCTGTACCGATGACGCCAGTTTTTTACGATCCGGCTGCTGCTTGATGAGCATCAACATGGCAATCACCGCGGCCAGGATCAGGGCCATGTTCTTGTCGCCCAGGGTCATGATCGTCGGCTTGAGCGAAACCAGCCAGCTGGCAGGGGCCGGGTTCCCGTCAAGGTAGGTCTTGGTCGCCGTCGCTGCTGCAATCAGCAGCACCGGCAGCAGGATCGGCAGCAGGGAAATCCAGATCGAGGGCAACTCGCTATCGCTGCGGTTGGCCTGCGCCGTGAGTTCCTCGATCGAAGCATCCGGGGCGTCTCGCAGGGGAATCTCCATGCGACGGTTAATCCAGACGGCAAACAGGTATCCCGCCGTGCTGGCAAACAGTCCCACGATGATCCCGCCGATCATCATGTCCAGAATACTCACGTCCAGCATGTCGGCCACGATCAGCGGGCCAGGTGTGGGAGGGACGAGAGAATGGGCCATCGCACCGCCGGCCACGATGGCCAGGATGAATAACAGGTAGTTTTTTCCAGTCCGCAAACGCATCGCCTTGGCCAGCGGGATCATCAGGTAAAAGACGGTGTCAAAGAAGACCGGGATCGAGAGCAAGAAACCACTTCCCATGAAAGCCAGACCCGCGCGCTTTTCCCCTACCGCCCTTAATGCGGAACGGACGATACGGTCGGCGGCCCCGCTGTCGAGCAGGCACTTGCCGATAATCGCCGCCATGGCAATCAGGATGCCAATCTTGCCACAGGTTTCCCCGAAACCCTGCGCGACTCGCTGGGGTGCCGGTGAACTGATGAACTTCTTTGCCTGCGACTCGGTCCACTTGGCAGGCACCGGGACCATCGTGCCGTCGGATGTCCGCTTGGCGGCCGGGCGTAATTGATCCTCTGCATAGGTTTCCAGTGCCGAGCGGGGTGTCATGCCGGCCACCGTGATCCCCGCCAGCAGGAGTGCGAGGAAAGCATGCAGCCTGAGCACGAGGATACCGACCAGCACGATCGTAATACCGACGATCAAGATCGTTACGGGGTGAGAGAGTAGCTCAAGCATCCTGTTTTGGCTCCTCGCCAGGGGGTGACCGATAGTCGAGATCCCGCGTCGGTCTGCTATAATACTCCTGTTTGCTGTAGGATCGTAGTCTGGGACAGGAAATCGGTGATCGCTGCTGCCGGCGGTCCGGTCACGAAATTCAGGCATGCCATGATGCCCATCTCACGAAACTCAGTCGCCCTCGTCCCCATTCTGCTGCTGGGACTGCTCTGTGCAGCCAGCCCTGCCCAGCAGAAGCCGACACCGGAGGGGATCGATTTCTTCGAAAAGAAAATCCGGCCGGTCCTCGTTGCTCATTGCTACAAGTGTCATTCCGAGAAGGCAGCCGGCGCCAGCAAACTCAAGGGAGGGCTGCGGCTGGATAACCGCGCCGCGATGCTCAAGGGGGGAGAAAGTGGCCCTGCTCTTGTCCCGGGGAAACCGGCTGAGAGCCTGCTGCTGGATGCACTCAACTACGAGTCCTTCGAGATGCCACCGGCGGGGAAGTTGCCAGCGGAAGTGATCACCGATTTTCGCGAATGGATTGCACGTGGCGCCCCGGATCCTCGCGATGGTGAGGTCGCGGGTGCTGGCGGGATTGATATTGCAGCGGGCAAGAATCACTGGGCCTACCGGCCTCTCGAGAAACCTCCTCTGCCGGGGTCCAGGAGAGCGGAGTCCTCGATTGATGACTTTCTGCTGGCCCGGCTTGACGACGAGAGGCTCAAGCAGGGCCCACTGGCAACGCGGGGGCAGCGGGTGCGTCGACTTTACTTTGACCTGCTCGGTCTTCCTCCCACACCGGCCCAGATTACTGCTTTTCTCGCCGATGATGCCCCGGATGCCTATCCGCGGCTGGTCGATCAACTGCTCGCCTCCCCGCAGTTTGGTGAACGCTGGGGGCGGCACTGGCTGGATGTGGTGCGGTTTGCCGAGTCCATCACGCTGCGAGGACAGGTCTTCAATGAGGCCTGGCGGTACCGCGACTACGTGATCACGACATTTAACCAGGACAGGCCGTTTAATGCCTTTATCCAGCAGCAGCTGGCTGGCGACCTGCTGCCGGCGGAATCGCACCAGGAGCGGCATCGGAATCTGATTGCCACCGGATTCCTGGCGATGGGGAACAATAACCTGGAAGACCAGGACAAGGGCAAGTTGCGGATGGACGTGGTCGACGAGCAACTGGAGATCATCAGTCGCGGCTTCCTGGCCCAGACGGTTGGCTGTGCCCGCTGCCACGACCACAAGTTCGATCCCATCCCCACCAGGGATTACTATGCCCTGGCAGGGATCCTGAGAAATACCAAGACGCTCAACGATGCCAATGTTTCCAAGTGGATCGAGTTACCACTTCCCCTGGGGCTGGAAAAGGAATCGGAAGTCAAACAGCAGGAAGCGGTGATCGCAGGGGTCAACAAGGAGATTGCCGCATTGAAAACCCGCATGAAAGGGAGCAATGCGGATCCCCTGCCGCTGGCCCAGGTGACGGGCGTGGTGGTGGATGATGAGCAGGCGATGCTGACCGGAAGCTGGACGAAATCGGTCTCTAACAAGAACTACGTGGGGAAGGGTTACCAGCATGACCAGGGAGCCGCCAAGGGAGGCAATACGGCGATCTTCAAGCCGGCTGTGCAGCTCGAAGGGGAATATGAGGTGCGATTTGCCTATACCGAGGGAACGAATCGGACGCCCGCTGTGCCGGTCACCGTTGTCAGTCCCGAAGGTGAAAAGACCACGACCGTCAACCAGCAAAAAAAGGCACCCATTGGAGGTCGTTTTTTCTCGCTTGGACGATACCGCTTCACCCCCAATGGTCCGGCCGAAGTGATTGTCACTAACGCTGGCACGACCGGGGTCGTGATCGTGGACGCCGTCCAGTTCCTCTCGGTGGAACTGCTGGAGAAGGAAGCGGTTGCCGCCAAGCCGGATGCCGATGCGGCAATGGACAAGCAGCAGCTGGCAATGCTCGAGAAGAAGCTCAAGGAACTTACCGCCCGTCTGCCGGCCCGCCCGAAGTACATGTCGGTCCAGGAAGAGGCGGAGATTGGTGACACCCAGGTCCATATCCGTGGCGATGTCCACAACCTGGGAGAAACGGTATCCCGGGGAATCCTGCAGGTCGCGGATTTTGGCAGCCAGATTTCTGTGCCGGAAAAACAGAGTGGCCGACGGCAGCTTGCGGAGTGGATTTCCTCGGACTTGAATCCTCTGACCTCGCGGGTACTGGCCAACCGGCTCTGGCACTGGCTGTTTGGAGCGGGACTGGTTCGGACAACAGATAACTTTGGCACGACCGGTGAAAAACCCTCTCATCCCGAGCTGCTTGACTACCTGGCCAGCCGCCTGGTGGAAGAAGGATGGTCGGTCAAGAGCCTGCTGCGCGAGATGGTGTTGAGCAGGACCTACCAGCTCTCCTCGCAAGGCAGGGATGATGGG
>JAPYUD010000314.1:0-4728 GCA_029936215.1 Pirellulaceae bacterium
TCTGTCCACTGGGGCGATAAAACGCCTGGCTGGGGAGCTTCAGAGCTCCCAGGTTCATGTCCGGTTCACCCCGGTAAAGGAAGGCAGCCAGATCCACCAGGCTCTGGACGGTTCCCTTGCCGTGCGTGGAGGAATCCCCCACGATGAGTCCTCGCTGATAATCCTGGATCGCACCGGCAAAAATTTCGCTGGCACTGGCACTCTGCCGGTTGGTTAGTACCAGCAGCGGCCCTCCCCATGCCAGTCCTCGCTCTGGGTCATCCATCGTGGTCACTCGTTGGCGGCCGTCGCGGACCATCACCACGGGGCCCTCGTCAATGAAAAGCCCGGTTGCCGAAACTGCTTCTTCCAGGCTGCCCCCCCCGTTTCCTCGAAGGTCGACAATCACCAGTTCCACTCCCTGCCGGGTAAAGTCGTCCAGTGCTGACTGGATGTCCCGGGTGGTGCTGGTAAAGTCCGGGTCATTCTCCTGCTCCGCCTTGCTGTCACGGTAGAAGCTGGGAACGTCGACGACGCCGAACTTGAGCGGGCTGCCGTCGTCCTTCTTGGCCACCGGGATCACCAGTCCCTGGACACGGCTTTCGTTCAATTCCACCTTCCCGCGAATGATTTCGTAAACCTGCTGGGGCCCGCCGGCAGCTGGTAAGACGCCAACCCAGACCGGACTTCCCTCCTGCCCCCGGATCATGTTGGAAATGTCACTGAGATTAAGATCCGAGACATCCACGAGCGGGCCGTCTTTTTCGGTGCCGACGCTGATTATCACGTCGTTCGCCTTCAACTTGCCATGTTTCTCTGCACCCCCGCCTGGCAGGATCTTGTGGATCCGGGTGAGACCGTCCTGCTGCGAGACCTCTACCCCGATTCCGTAATAGTTCAATTCCATCCGGATACGGAAACTGTCAAGCCGTGAAGGGGCCATGTAGGAGGTGTGTGGGTCAAAGCTGGTCGCCAGCGAGGAGAGGAAAAGCTGGAGTTCGTCGTCGCCGCTGACATTTCCTGTGCGGGCGGCGTACTGGTGATACCGTCTTCGCAAACGCTCCCGGCTCTCGTCCAGGCTGGCACCGGTGGACTGCAGGATCAACAGGTCGTACTTGACCCGCAACCGCCATCGCTCTTCCAGTTCTTCTTCGCTGGTGGCAAATGGAGTGTTTTTGTCCGTCACGGTGTAGGATTCCACGACCGAGTAGTCGTGGTCGGTATCAATCCAGCGATCAATGATGGGTAATCTCGCGGTGACCTTTTCGGCGAACTGGTTGTACGCCTTGTAAAGGAAGGAGAGATCCGTTTTTCGCAGATCGTCATCAATCTTGAGCTCGTTCTCGCGGAGCGTGTCGACGTCTCCCTTGAGAAGGTAAAGTCGCCGGGGATCGAACCGTTCGAGCAATGTGGCGAATGTTCGCCGGGAGATCTCGTCGTCGAGTTTTTGCTTGTTCAGATGCTGACGCTGCAGCAACGTGGTGACAATGATGCTGATCTGCCGGTCCTTTGCACGCGGACGAGACTCCTCGTCCTGCTGCTGGGCCGGTGCGAGCGGAAGTAGTACCAGCAGGATCGCCCAGGGGGCGAGGTGCCAGAATCGTCGCGTCGATCGGTGCCACTCTTTCATGTCCGGTCTCCCTGCCAGTTGATTCTGCGGTTCTTCACCCGGTTCGTCAATCCAATCGTTGACAGCACCGGCTCAGGGCCGCCAGTCCAGGCCCCCGGGGAGCTGGTTCAGATTCCTCGCCCCATCGCCTGTCACAATCACCATATCCTCCACTCGCACGCCACCGATGGCGCGGCTGTAAAGCCCCGGTTCGATGGTCAGGCAATCTCCCATCACCAGCGGGGGGCCACCAAAGTCGAGTAGCGGGGGTTCGTGGACATCGAGTCCCACTCCATGCCCGGTGCCATGGGTCATGGCGCAGTATTCGACCGGATCTTTTTCGTCTGGAAGGCCCAGCTGGTATCCATGACGCGTGATCACCTCGATCGTGGCTCGGTGAACGTCCTCGCCCGTCGCTCCTGGGCGGACCGCATCGATTCCCGCCTGATTGGCCTCCACCACCGCCAGGTGCATTGCCCTGACCGCCTCGCTGACCTGGCCATGTACGACGGTCCGAGTGCAATCACCGTTGTAGAGCGTCTTCTTGTTCTGGGGAAAGATATCGATGATCACCGGCTCGCCGCTCCTGAGCGGGCCACTTCCCATGTCGTGGCAGTCGGCCGCCTGGGGGCCGCCAGCGACAATGCTGCGAGGGTTCATGTAACCGCGTTGCAGCAGCCAGATATCAATACTGGAGCGTACCCGTTCTGAACTGAGAGGCTCTCCCTCGTGTAGCAGCATACCTTCGTCGTCGGTATCCGCGGTCGCGATCAACTCGCATGCCATCCGTATCGACTCCTCGGTTGTCGCTTGGGCCTCGGCAAGCCAGGCGATCTCCTCCTCATCCTTGGCCCGCCGCTCCAGGACTCCCATCTCCAGGTCGCAATGGAGTTCGATTCCCGCCTGCTCGATATGATGGGCGAAGATCAACGGGAGCGAGCGATCCGAGACCGCTCGGATGACACCCGCTCGGCGCATCAGTTCGGCTGTCGCCTGGGCGGTGGCGGTCTCGCGGTCTCCGGAGAGGCCGTCCTCAGGCGCAAAGTCTGCCGGGCAGGCGACGCTGGTAACCCGGGCGTGCTGACGGGCACGCTGTATTTCAATGTCCCTCAGCAGCAGCGTGCTGTGTTGGCTTCCGTCGGCCGATTCGATCTGGATCCAGGCGGTCGGGTCTCCCACCTGGAAACGGAGACGATGGTAGAGGGAGTAATTACGTGAGGGGATACCGGCCATCACGATGGCAGTCGTGGTCGTGTCGCTCACAGGTTCATGTCCGGGTTGTGAAGGAAAGGTGACGGGGGGGACGCGATTGAATTAGAATCCATTTGTCGAGCGTTGGCGAGTCGTTGAAAGGGAATTGTGGTACGGCGAGATGCGGACACGACTGTTCATCTATGGAACTCTCAAGCGAGGCCACGAGCGGGCCGGGCTGCTCTCGGGCCAGCAGTTTCTCGGGGACGCCCAGACAGGGCCGTTTTACCGCATGTACCGCGTCGACCAGTACCCGGGCCTGGTGTATGACGTGGCAGGAGTGGCGGTGCAGGGCGAGCTCTGGGAGGTCGATGCGGAGTGCCTGGCCGAGCTGGACCGGGTGGAAGCGGTTGATGAGGGTCTTTACCAGCGGCAGTTGATCGAGCTTGCGGCTCCCTGGCAGGATGAGGCGGTGGAGGCCTATTTTTACCAGCAACCGGTAGGTGGCC
This sequence comes from Pirellulaceae bacterium, assembly GCA_029936215.1. Lineage (GTDB taxonomy): Bacteria > Planctomycetota > Planctomycetia > Pirellulales > Pirellulaceae > SAT2750. The sequence goes on from JAPYUD010000314.1 coordinate 3,289, forward strand.
TTGTCGACTGCGGCACCTGCTGGGAAGGGTAGATGGCGGTGGGACTACTCTGCAGGCTGGATCTGGTCAGCCTTGAGCAGCAGGAGTGTTGTGTCGGTTGATGTCCAGTCCGACCCGGGGTCGAACTTCTGCCGGTAAAGAACCTTCGAAGAAATCCGGATCGGTCCCGTCTGCCCACTGAAAACACGGTTCAGGCCCCAGGGATCATTCATCAGTCGCGCGTAGAAAAATCCATCGGGCCAGCGAGAGGCTACCAGTGCCCGGTCCACTCGGCGGCCATTCACCCAGAGCGTGGCAATCTTGTTGAGCGTGCGGGCCTCAACCGTCAGGCAGACATGTACCCACTGGTTGGCAACCAGCGGGCCGGCGTATGTGAACTTGGTCCCCAGCACATTGGACAGCAGTTTCCCCCCCGAGAGACTCATGCCGATACAAGCGGAGTCGGTGCCCCTCTGGTTGGCAAACAGCAAAAGAAGTGCTCGCTCCCGGTCGATGGTGGCCTGGTCTGGCCGGATCCAGAACTCCAGCGTCAGGTCCGTTTTCTTGAGCGATTTGAGTTGCGGATTAATCTGCCCAAGCAGGATGCCCTTGCCCGCCGTGATCGTGGTGGCCGAGGTGGGAGGCTGGGCTTTTACCGTGGTTTCTCCCACAGCAGCGAAAAACAACAGGATGGTAAAGGTCAGTCTCTGCATCGGCGGTCTATCCTTCGTCTGGGAGTGGTGTGGTTGATTGTAGCGGATCTGGCTGGAGAATCAGGTACAATGGAATTATGCTGATCCGTCCCTCCTGTCTTTCCCTGCTTTTAAGCCTGGCCCTGTGTGCCGGGTCACTGGCTGCCGCGCCGCCCGATTATAGCGGGCAGGTCAAGCCGATCCTCAGGCAACACTGTTTTTCCTGCCACGGGCCACTCAAGCAGGAAGCAGGCTTGCGGCTGGATGCCGGCCAGATGCTGCTGGCGGGTGGGGAGAGTGGTGCCGCGGTGGTGCCTGGCATGCCGGACGAGAGCCTGTTGATCGAGAGGCTGCTGGAAGAGGATGCGGAACTACGGATGCCGCTGCAGGCCATGCCGCTGGCGGCGGACGAGATTGAGGTGCTGCGGCAGTGGGTCGCTGCCGGGGCCGATTTCCCCAGGGATGATCAGCCTGCCCCGGATCCCCGGCTGCACTGGTCTTTCCAGCAGCCGGTTCGGTCGCCACTTCCGAGGGGCGTCGCCAGGAACTGGCGGAACCACCCGGTGGATCGTTTCATTGCAGCAGGCCACAAGTCGGCAGGCGTCAGGCCGGTACCGCTGGCGGCTCCGGAACAGCTGCTTCGCCGTGTCTATCTGGACCTGGTGGGGTTACCGCCCACGCGCCAGGAATTTCACCAGTTCCTGGCGGATCCCTCACCGGCCGCCTACCAGGAGCTGGTTGATCGGCTGCTGGACGACCCCCGTTACGG
>JAPYUD010000315.1:0-4727 GCA_029936215.1 Pirellulaceae bacterium
GTACGAGATCCGTGGCATGGGTGCCAAACGCCGTCTCCCCTCTTTCGATGACCTGGTTTTTCTCACCGCCTCGGCCTCCCGCTACCCGCTCGAGGGTTACCGCGAAAAGTGTTCCACGCAGACGATCCTGGGAAGCAGGAATGCCAAGAAACCGATCGAGCTGGATACCCCGGTAACCATCGCCGGGATGAGCTTCGGATCGCTCTCGGCCAACGTCAAGGAAGCACTCGGCAAGGCTGCCAGCGAGGTGGGAACCTCTACCACCACCGGCGACGGCGGCATGACGGCCGAGGAACGCCAGTCCTCCCGGATCCTTGTCTACCAGTGCCTCCCCTCCCGGTACGGTTTCAACCCGGATGACCTCCGGCAGGCAGATGCCGTGGAAATCGTACTTGGCCAGGGAGCCAAGCCCGGCGGCGGTGGCATGCTGCTGGGCCAGAAAGTCAGCGAGCGGGTCGCCGGGATGCGGACCCTGCCGGCGGGAATCGATCAGCGGTCGGCCTGCCGCCACCCCGACTGGGTCGGCCCGGATGACCTGAAGATCAAGATCGAGGAACTACGGGAGATTACCGACTGGCAGATCCCGATCTACGTCAAGATGGGAGCCACCCGGGTCCGGGATGACGTCAAGCTGGCGGTCAAGGCCGGTGCGGACGTGGTGGTGATTGATGGGATGCAGGGAGGCACCGCTGCCACGCAGCAGGTATTTATCGAGCATACCGGGATTCCCACCCTGGCGGCCCTGCCACTTGCAGTCGAAGCACTCGAGGAGCTGGACGTGGTGGGAGAGGTCCAGCTGATCATCTCGGGTGGCATTCGCAGCGGCGCCGATGTGGCCAAGGCGCTGGCGCTGGGAGCCGACGCGGTCTCCATCGGACAGGCGGTGCTGGTGGCAATCGGTTGCAACCATCACTCCTATTTCCAGGACAACGACTGGCACGATGCCGGGGAGGACTACAAGCAACTCGATACGGAGGCAGGTTTCTGCCATCACTGCCATACTGGCCAGTGCCCGGTCGGTATTACCACGCAGGACGAGGTGCTCGAGAAGCGACTTGACCCGGAACATGCTGCCCGGCAGCTGCGCAATTACCTGCAGGTGCTGAACATGGAATTGAGTACGCTAGCCCGTGCCTGCGGGAAATCCGATGTCCATCACCTGGAAAGAGAAGACCTGGTCGCCCTGACCGTTGAGGCAGCTGCCATGGCACGCATCCCGCTGGCCGGTACCGACTGGATCCCGGGGCAAGGAGAGTGACACCATGACTGACCAGGTAAGTGCACTGAGTGCCCTGTTTACCGAGTTCTATTACTGGGTGACCGTGGTGATGATGTTCCTGATTCATGTCGGGTTCTGTCTTTACGAGGTAGGGGTCTCGCGGGAAAAGAACAAGCTCAACACGCTGATGAAGAACTCGATGTTGATCCCGGTGATCACATTCGGATTTTTTCTTGTCGGCTGGTGGCTCTACTTTGCCGTGCAGAACGGGCCGGGGATCACGGGCGGCCTGAAATCAGCGCCCTGGTCAGAGCCCTGGAATGAACTGATGGCTCCCCACCTGGGCGGCACGCCAGCCGGCGAGAACCTTACGGCCGGGGACACGGCGACCTGGTCACACCTGAATGGTGTCTTCTGGGCGGCCTTCCTGCTCTTCTCCTGGACCGCCGGGTCCATTCTCTCGGGCGCCGTGATCGAGCGAATTCGCTCGGGGGCATTCTGGCTGCTGGCGATCCTTGTCGGCTGTGGGACCTGGGTGATTGATGCAGCCTGGGGCTGGTCCGATACGGGCTGGATGGTCCAGGTCCTGGGCTACCACGATGCCTATGCCTCGGGCGTGATTCATGGCCTGGCTGGGGGGTCTGCACTCGCCATCCTGATACACCTCGGGCCGCGGCTGGGGCGATTTCGAAAGGATGGGACGCCACGGGTCTTCCCGGCTCACAACACCTGGCTGATCGTGATCGGCATGTTCCTGATCTACACCGGCTTCTGGGGTTTTTATGCAGCCTGCAACGTCCCCATTTACGACATCGACCCGGCCGAGGGGAGCACTCTCTACTCGGCAACCACGATCTACCTGACACCCACCACCCTGAGTGGGATTACCTTCAATTTCCTGATGGCACTCACCGGTGGCCTGCTGGTCGGTTACATGGTCTCGGGCGGCGACCCCTTCTGGACCTTCCAGGGAGGACTGGGGGGAATTATCACCGCCTCGGCCGGTAACGACCTGTACCATCCGCTGCAGGCATTTTTCCTGGCCGGCGGCGGTGTCTGGTGCGGCTACAAGTTGCATTACTGGGTGGAACGCCGTTTCAAGATTGACGATGCGGTCGGGGCGGTGGCAATTCATGGCTACTGCGGCACGATCGGTGTTATCGCCAGTGGCTTCATCCTCTGGGGTTATCCCAGTTCGGCATATGCCGGTTACGCGCCGATCACTCCCTGGGGCCAGCTGGCGGGTGCCGCGATCATGTTCCTCGTGCTCGGCTTCCTGCCGTGCTACATTGCTGCCTGGGGACTGAAGCGGGCCGGCCTGCTGCGGATACCAAGGGAAGTTGAACTGGCTGGGCTGGACCATGAGATCCTGGCCCTGGAAAGTGAACAGCGGCAGGAGCTGGAGAGTGCCGAGGCAGTCCTCGAACAGGAATCGGGGGAGTAACTGATGAAACCAACGATTGAAAACTGGCAGGTCAACCCGATCGAGATTGGACCGATCTATCCCTGGGTCGGGCTGGAAGTCTGGATGGTCATCGCGGCAACCCTCTTCTGCGTGTTCTTCCTTGCCTGGAAGCTCAAGAGCGAGAACCGTCACTACGACGAGATGACGAAACAACTGAGAGCCGACGCATCCCACGGCGATACCCGGCAGCACGAGGAACCGAACCATGGCTGATCGTGAACAAGTACGACAACAGCTGAGCGACGACGGCATCGATTTCCTGCTCGCCCAGTTCGTGGACATGAATGGAACTGCCAAGGTAAAGATGGTTCCCGCCAGTTCCCTGGATGACATGATTGACGAGGGGGCCGGGTTTGCCGGTGCCGCCGTCTGGGGTTCCGGCCAGGGCCCCCACTCGCACGACATGCTGGCCCGGATTGACCTGGCCAGCTACACCCCGCTTCCCTGGATGCCAAACACTGCCCGCTTTGCCGCGGACCTGTTTGTCGATGGCGAGTCCTACCCCTACTGTCCACGAACGAATCTCAAGCGGGTACTTTCGTCGCTACGGGAGTCAGGCTACGTCTTCAATGTCGGCATGGAACCGGAGCACTTCCTGGTGACCCGTAACGAGGATGGTTCGATTACCCCCTGGGATCCGGACCAGGTCGATAACCTGGCAAAACCGTGCTATGACTTCCGCTCCATGGCACCGGTAATGGGTTACCTGCAGGAACTGATGACCTCGCTCAACCAGCTCGACTGGGGCGTTTACCAGGCAGACCACGAGGATGGGAATGGCCAGTACGAGATTAACTTTGACTACCAGGATGCTCTCACCACGGCCGACCGGATCACTTTCTTCAAGATGGCAACCTCCCAGGTGGCAAAAAAGTACGGGGCCATCGCCACCCACATGGCCAAGCCGTTTGATGACCGTACCGGCAGCGGGCTGCATATTCACTTCCACCTGGCCGATGCCGAGAGTGGAAAGTGCCTGTTTGACGACGAGTCGGATAGCCGGGGGCTGGGCTGTTCCGAGTTTGGCTACCATTTTGTCGGCGGGATCCTGAAACATGCCCGTGCCCTCTGCGCGGTCGCCAGTCCCACCGTCAACTGTTACAAGCGGCTGAAGCTGGGGTCGGGCATTTTCTCCAGTCGTAGTGGTTTTACCTGGACCCCTGCCTTTGTTACCTACGGTGACAATAACCGGACCCAGATGATCCGCACCGCCGGGCCGGGCCACTTCGAGGACCGAACCGTCTCGGCAGGCTGCAACCCCTACCTCATCCTGGCGGCCTACGTGGCAGCCGGCATGGACGGGGTTGCCAACAAGGTGGACCCGGGTGAACCCAACATGGAGAACATGTACGACCGTCCGCTGGCAGAGGTGCTGGCGACCGGTACCGGGATCCTTCCCCAGTCCCTGGCCGAGGCGGTCGAGGAACTGGAGCGGGATGACGTTGTCCAGGCCGCGCTGGGACCGATTGCGGACGAGTTTATTGCCCTCAAGACCCAGGAATGGGACGAGTACGGTAGCCAGGTATCGAGCTGGGAAATCGACAAGTACCTGACCTTCTTCTAGGCCTTCTCAACCGGATGGAGCCTTCCTGCTGCCATGCCCTACCGACTGCTGAAGTTTGGCCTGCGTTCCAGGCATCCCGAGGGCCGGATGTTCCGCAGCCCCCCGGTACTGGCCGACAGCTATGACGCTGTCATTATCGGGGGAGGTGGACACGGGCTTGCTGCCGCCTATTACCTGGCCAGGGACCATGGAATCCACAATGTCGCCGTGCTGGAGAAGGGCTACATCGGTGGGGGGGGTACCGGCCGCAACACCGCCATCGTGCGATCCAATTACCTGACCAACGAGGGAGCGCGGTTTTACCAGGCCAGCGTTGAGTTATTCGAGGGCCTCTCGAGCGAACTGGATTTCAACCTCTTTTACACACGCCGCGGCCATTTCACGCTGGCCCATTCCCCTGCCTCGCTGCGAACCCAGCGCTGGCGAGCCGAGGGGAACAAGACGCTTGGTATCGACAGCGAGGGGGTTGGCCCGGAGTT
>JAPYUD010000316.1:0-4715 GCA_029936215.1 Pirellulaceae bacterium
GTAGAAACCATTGCCCACCACGCCATGCTGGCTGGGTCGACAACCGGTCAGCATGTTTGCCTGCACTGGCCAGGTGACGGCAGGAAAACTGGCACGCAACGGCTGCCGCTGGCCCGCTCCCATCAGCGCCGAAAGGCATGGCATCTGGTCCAGGTCCGACGGGCGAAAGCCAGGAAGTGACAAAAAAACCAGATTGTTCATCTCAGCACCTCCCGCTCCATTCCCTTGGCAAAGATCCCCTTGATCATGTCGAGTATAGCCATTTTCCCAATACCAGCGTCGGAAGAAGCAAGGCCAGGACCAGGACCGCGTAATACCAGGGGCAGAGAATCCCCGTGATCGCTGCGTCCAACAGGATAATTGACAGGATACATCGCTTGACCGCAGCCTGGACTCGTCCTGGCGTCGGTTCAATGACTCCCCATGCCGCCCGGTAAATCACCGTGGCTGAAAGGACGATAATGAAGAATCCTGCCTGCCCCACGGTCATCCGCAGACCAGTCGTTTCCGGAACCGATCGTGGAAAGAACATGGCCAGAATCCCCAGCCCGGCAATCATTACCAGGCATCCGGCGAAGAGCGCCATTCGGGAACTTTCCCGGGCCTCGCTGCGGGCATAAAACGTGATACCGGTGACATAAACACCTAGCCCGGTCGCCACCAGTAGCTGGTAGTGTTCCCAGCCCAGGAAAAGACCCTCCGTGCCACCTGTCGTGCCAGCAAAGCTCATCCCCAGCAGCACGTTCAGGAAGCGACAGGCACCCATCAGGGGTGGAGCCAGGATCGTCTTCTTGAGTATCCCATCATAAAGCAGGACTGTTCCCACCAGTGCCACGGAGATCAGCAGGCCTCGCCAGGGGACTGCAGAATCCAGCACAACCCAGGAAGAAAGTGCCGCGGCGATCATACCGGCAAGCAGCATCAGCAGTCCCAGCGCGCGTGCCCGACCAAGGGAGATCCTTCCCGAGGGTATTGGACGCTGCGGCCGCTCCTGGCAATCGACCTGGTAATCAAACACGTCGTTCAGGACCATGCCAGCCGTGTAAATCAGGGAACTGGCCAACACCAGCAGGAGCAGCGGAAAGGTATCCGAGGGCTCAAGGACACGGTGGACCAGTAGGTACCCCATCAACACGTCAGCAATTGCCGTGAAGACATTTGGCAGCCGGAAAAGCTGCAGGTAAGCCAGCCAGCCTGGCGTTCTGTCCAGCTGCCCCATCGTTGAATTCTCGCTCGGCATGGTCTCCTCCAAACCACTACTTAACTACTGGCACTCCGGTAACTCATCAGCGCACGTCGAAAGATGGCCCTCGAAATCCAGAGACTCATCACCGTGGCCAGAACAGCAAACCCGGTCAACCAGAGTTCCCAGTTGGTTCGTGGCGAAATCGGCTGCGCCATCAACCTGGCCGGGACATTCACAACCACCAGGACCGGAATGAGAAATGTAAACACGCCCCACAGTGACCAACCCCAGCTGCGCCAGTAGATCTCCATCGGGTAACGCGAGAAATTTGTCAGGTAAAACCAGAAATTGTAGAGCGTCTGGTTACGACCGAGCCAGATGCTGGTGGCTGCCAGCGTGATCATCACGCTGTACATGATCAGGCAACCACAGACGATGTAGATCGGGTAAAGCAGGAAAACAACCGGGTGCAGTACCAGGGGGTCGGGTACCGCCATCAAGTGCGAGAGACTGAAACCGAGCAGCGCGATCCCCATCCAGAAATTCGACAGTGCCGACCAGTCCACCTTCTGGAAGGAAATCAGGAACTGGGTATCAATCGGCTTGACCAGGGCAAAGTCCAGGTGCCCGGTTCGAATCAGCTCGCTGAACTCCTGGGCATTGGGCATAAAGAATGCCTGGACCAGGCTGTTAATAAGCCAGGTTGTGGCAAGAAAGATGAAGAACTGATATTTCCCCCAGCCGGTGTCGACGCCAATCTGCTTGGTGAACTGGAACACGATGATATAAAAGCCGATGTTCATCACGGTCCAGGAAATGGAGGTAAGACACTGCAGGATGAAGTTCAGCCTGAACGTCATATCACGAACCAGGCTGTTGCGGGCAAAGGTCAGGAACACCTTCAGGTATCGCGGCCGCAGCACTGCTGCTGCCGGATCCCGATCTGGTAATTCAGCCATCGACATTCCCATTCGTCTTCTCAGCCTCCAAAACCACTGTAACGCCGCAGTCCCCGTGCCAGCATCCATCGACTGGCCAGGATAAAGAACAGTACCCATACAACCTCAACCGCCAGTTGAGCCCACAACCGGTCCTCGGGCACCAGGCCAAGGAAAATAGCAGCCGGGAAATAGGCCAGGTATTTCAACGGCAGCCAGTCGACAACCATCCGGGCCGGGTCCGGCAACAGGTCCAGCGGGAACATGTGGCCGGAGAGAAAGAAATTCATCAGCATGTAGATGAACAATAGAGAGGTGACCTCCAGGAACCAGAAGGAGATCAGCCCAATACAGACTTCCATGAAGAAACCAAGAAGGAATCCGAAGATCAGCGATAACAGGAAGACTGCCAGGCGACTGCTTGAGGGCCAGCTTGCCGTGGAATGCTGGAAGTGTTCACTGAAGTAGCCACCACAAAGCCAGAAAACGAAAACAAATGGCAACAGCGCCACGCCGTAATACACCAGCTTGTGGGCAACCCGGTTGAGCAGCAGGAAACCGACCATGTCAATCGGCTGGATCAGGAACTTCTTGATCTCCCCATTGCGAACCTGAAGAGCAACCCCGGAAGCGAGTCCTGGCATACTGGAAAAGGCCCGACCCATCATCGTCAACAGGTAATAGGCAATCATGGTATGGATGGTGAAGCCCTTGATCTCCTGGCCCTGCATGTCACCACCGCCGACAGCCATGAAGATCGCACTCCAGAGAAAAATCTGGGTGATGATCGGCAGGAAACGCATCAGGGTTCCCAGGGCAAAGTCACCCCGGTAAACGAGTCTCTCCTCCAGGGCAATTCGCATGATCGTCCACCAGGTGGACATCTTTGCCTGGATCATCGTTCCCATGATGTCATCCTGTGTGGTCTCGACGAGGCCTTTTCAAGCCTCCTGGTCGTCATCTTGGTCTGTTATCTGGGTAAAAATAGCTGCCAGCACTTCTTCCAGGGGCGGATCTTCCACGACAACATCAACGATCCGTCGCTGGTCGAGAATCGCCGAGAGCTTGCTGGCCACATCCTCCCGCTGGAGGCGGAGTGTCACTTTCGGCGGGTCAATCTCTTCCAAGCTGCCATACTGCTCCATCCCGTCCAGGGATTCCCCATCAGCAACCTGTAATGTCACAAGCTTGTGACTGGTCGTGCGGTCAACGATTTCTGCCAGGGATCCATCAAAGTGAATACTCCCCCGCGCAATAATCACCACGCGTTCGCAGAGCGCCTCCACGTCCTTCATGTAATGGGTTGTGAGCAGCGTGGTGATTCCTCGCTCCCGCTGGTAGTGCTTGAGAAACTGCTGGATATTGTGCTGCGCCACCACGTCCAGTCCGATCGTGGGTTCGTCCAGGAAGAGAATTTCCGGCTGGTGCAGAAGGGCTGCCGTTAATTCCATTTTCATCCGCTCACCAAGCGACAGTTCCCGTACCGGTTGCTTGAGCAGTGACCGTAGATCCAGCAGGCCAGTCAGTTCGTCCAGCGTCCGCTGGTACTGGTCCGTGTCGATCTGGTAGATCTGCTGGTGCAGCCGAAATGACTCTTGCGCCGGGAGGTCCCACCAGAGCTGGTTCTTCTGACCCATCACCAGTGCAAACTTGCGCCGGTACCGGTTGTCCCGCTTCCAGGGAACATAGCCCATCACCGAGGCGGTCCCGCTGGTGGGATGAATGACCCCGGAAAGAAGTTTCAGCGTGGTTGTCTTGCCAGCCCCGTTCGGTCCCAGGAAGGCAACGAACTCCCCCGCCTCTACCTGCAGATCAATCTCTCGAACTGCCTTGACCTGGCGGTACTTTCTGCGGAAAAGTCCCTTGAGTGATGCGAGCAGTCCCTCGCGCTTCTCGTAAACCCGGTAGGTCTTTGATAAACCGGCGATTTCGATGATTGACATAACCGCCGATTATAGGGAGGTCCCCGCATTGCGAGTAGGTATCCATCCTGGCAACCCGGTACGCGTTGTCGGACCAGAGGCCTTTCGCTATAATTCGCCAGCCCTGCGTCGGGGCACCCTTCCACGCGTCGATGGTCACAAGCACCCTGCCGGCACATGTCCCCTGACTCCCCGTCGCCCGGTAACGATTCGTCGTCCACCAACCTGGGGATGGTCCGGATCGGGCTGGGCCATGACTCGCACCGCCTGGTTACCGGTGGACCTCTACGCATTGGCGGCATCCAGATCCCCTTCGACAAGCACCTCGACGGACACAGTGATGCCGACGTGCTGCTCCACGCACTTTGTGATGCACTGCTTGGAGCTGCTGCGCTGGGAGATATCGGCCAGTGGTTCCCCGACACCGACCCTGCCAACCAGGACCGGGATTCAGCGGAATTACTGGAAGCCTGTTACCAGCAGGTCTGCCAGCAAGGATACAAGCTGGTCAACGCTGACTCCGTTGTGCTTGCCCAGCAGCCACAGATCGGTCCCTACCGGGAAGCGATCTGTGAGAGAATTGCATCGCTGCTTGGAGTCGAAGTTGGCTGCATCTCCGTCAAGGCCAAGACGGGCGAGGAACTGGGGCCGATCGGCAGAGGAGAGATG
>JAPYUD010000317.1:0-4705 GCA_029936215.1 Pirellulaceae bacterium
GGATGGCAGCCAGGCGTACAAGCAGATGTTTGAACGACTCGAGAAGGAAGAGATGGTCCTGGAAAAGGCTCCTGGGTCTCGTCGCTAGATACGGGAGATCACCATGTACGCTCAACTCGATCAAACACGTCTGTTCTTTGATGTGGACGGCCCGGAATGGGTACCCGATGGGGAACAGATGCGCAAACGGCCAGTTCTTTTTCTGCTTCACGGCGGCCCAGGTGGTGATCACGGGAGCTTCAAGAAGACTGTCGGCAAGCTGCGTGATGTAGCCCAGCTGGTTTATATTGACCACCGCGGTAGCGGCCGCAGCGATCCGGTCGATATCGAGAGTTGCACGCTTGATAACAATATCGAGGATATAGAGCGGCTGCGATTACACCTGGGGCTCGAATCGATCAGCCTGCTTGGCTCATCCTACGGCGGCATGGTTGCCCAGGGCTATGCGATTCGTTATCCGGATGCCCTCGATCGACTGGTTCTTTGTGCCACGGCACCCAGCTTTCGCTTCCTTGCGGAGGCCCGGAAGAAAGTTGAGCAGGAGGGGAGTGAGGAACAGAAACTGGTCTGCCAGTGGCTCTGGGACGGTACATTCGAGTCGCTTGCACAGCTCAAGCGTTATTACCGGGCGATGGCGCCATGGTATTCCGTCAGTTTCCAGGAAGAAAAATTTGAACAGAGCTGGGGCCGCGGTATTCGCAACTTCCAGCAGACGAACCTGGGGTTTGCCAGTTTCCTGCGGGAATTCGATTTCACCGAGCAGCTCGACCAGGTGCGGTGTCCCACGCTCGTGTTGGCCGGGGAAAAAGACTGGATTTGCAGCGCCGCCCAGTCACGAGAGATCGCCGAGCGGATCCGGAATGTCGAATTACACGTTTTTTCCAACGCCGCTCACTCGATCGCAGAGGATCGGCCGGAAGAGTTTCTTGGTGTGGTACGTCAGTTCTTCAGGCCCGCTGATGGTGAATGTCGCTAACCGTGGCAAATCGTTGCAATTTGAAGTCTGAACTGCGAAGCTACGTCTATATAAGGATACAGCTCTTTGTAACCGTGCTGCATCCTGTGAGCCTCCCACCTGATATCACCTGACAGGATTGTCCTGGTGCCTACCCTTCGCATACCAGTGTTTTGCTTTCTTGTGTTTCTCTGCATGGCTCCGCTGAGCCATGGCCAGGATCCTCCGGAAGCGACGATTCTTCCCTATGAACTGGAAGGCCATGAGTCATCTATCAACTCAGTGGCTTACACTCCCGATGGCGCGCATGTCGTAACGGCGAGCTCTGACATGACGGTTCGGCTCTGGGAAACTGCTGGGGGCAAAGAAGTTCGCGTGCTCAGTGGCCACACAGGGCAGGTGACGAGCGTGACCGTCGATCCGTCAGGACGGATGGTACTGTCCGGGGCGGCGGATAATGCAATTCGGCTCTGGGATCTTCCCCGTCCGGATCCGCTCCTGCAGCTTGCCGAAGGAACCGAGGGATTGCTGCGCGGGATGGGAATCAGCCCTGATGCAAAGCTACTGGTGACCGGCGGCGATGACATGATCGTGCGAGTCTGGTCACTGCTCGATAGCAAGGAGCAATACCAGCTCAAGGGGCACCGGGAAAAAATCCTAGGGATTGCTTACCGCGCTGATGGAAACCAGCTTGCCAGCTCAGACCAGGCCGGAGTGGTGAAATTATGGGATCCTCTACAGCGCAGCGAGATCCATCAACTGGGAGCCCACGAGGGGCCACTGCGTCTGCTGGCCTATCATCCCAATAACCAGCAACTCGTGACCGCTGGCGACGATGGCGTTGTTCGTACCTGGCAGCTTGCTATTCTGCCGACGCGGCAGTTTCCGGTTCATGAGACTGCCGTATCGCGAGTCCGCTTCAGTGCCAATAACCAGTCGCTGATCACCAGTGATGGTGCACAACTGGCGATTTATACCGTGGCGGACCAGAAACTTGCACGGGTCCTGGAGGGACAAATCGGAGAGGTCGTTGCGATCAACCGGGCCGGCAATGATTCGCTGGTGGCGAGCGGGAATGTGACTGGCCAGGTGCGTTTCTGGAACATGGCGGATGGCCAGGACCGTTTCACGATGCAGGCGAGTGGCCAACCCATCAGTGATATCGTTTTTCATGCGGATAATGTGCGGGTCACCACCTCCCATCGGGATGGAACGGTTCATCTCTGGAAGCTGCCAGTGGCCCCGGTGCCGATGGAGGGCCACGCCGCAGGAATCACAACAATCACTTTTCGACCCGATGGCCTGCAAATTGCGTCCGGATCGGAAGACAAGTCGGTGCGACTCTGGAATCCCGCCGGTGGGGCGGAGCCGATTCTCCTGGCCGGGCACGAGGCGATTGTCTCGGAAGTCCTTTACCGTCCGGATGGGCAGCAACTGGTGAGTGCCGATCAGCAGGGGGTCGTGAAGATCTGGAATCCGGCGAACGGAGAGCAGCTCGCGTCGATCCAGGCCCATGAGGTGGCAGTTACCGGGATGAGCTTTCACCCGGAAGGAAACCGGCTGGTGACGGCTGCTGCTGATGGCAGTTGGAAGGAGTGGGCCCTGCCGATCGTGGCGCCCCGTCCGCTTGCCGGTCCCACCGAGCAGGTCAACAGGGTTGCCATGAACAGTGACGGGAGCATCCTTGTCGCGGGCGGAGCTGACAAGGTGGTTCGTCTCTTTAACGGTCTGGATGGCCAGCCACTGCGGACGCTCGATGGCCATGACGATATGGTTACCGCGTTGGCGATGAATGTCAGCGGAGAGATGATTGCCAGTGGAAGTGACGCCGGCGTGCTTCGCTTCTGGAACGTGGCAGATGGAGCAAGCCGACTTCAGCTTGCCGGACACCAGGGAGCTGTTAATGACGTGGTGCTGCTGAACGAACAGAAGGGGGTCCTCAGTGCCGGAGCGGATGGAACAATCCGTCGCTGGCGTCTGCCGGTTGCTCCGCGGCCCCATGCAGGGCACACCTTGCCGGTGGGGGCGCTGGCGGCGAGCCGGGATGGCACGTGGCTGCTTTCAGGATCGGCCGACAAGTCTGTGCGGATCTGGAACCGGGCGGATGGTGCTGCCGCTGGGACGCTCGCGGAACACCAGGATATGGTGAGCGCGGTCGTGGTGAGCGAGAAAAAAGACCTGGTCGTCAGCGGCGACCAGTCCGGGGTCGTTTACGCCTGGCCCCAGGAGGAGGGAGCGACTCCCAGCCGGCTGCTTGGACATGCAGGCAGGATTATCGGGCTGGGCCTTGCCGACAAGGAGAAGCGGCTCATTTCGGCAAGTGAAAATGGAGTAATTCGCTGGTGGCAGTTGCCGCTGGTTCCCTCCCGGGAAATAGTTCAACAGGACCCGGTGGCCGGTGCAGTGATGCTTGGCAGCGATGGGGTCACCGCGATCGTGGGATCGGGGGAGGCCGGTGCCAGGCTTGTCCATGCCGGTACGGGTGAGGATATTCGCCTTCTCGAAGGCCAGCAGGGGGCGGTCACCACCGTGGCTTTGTCAGCGGATCGGGCTTTGGCGGCTGCCGGTACCGACAAGGGGATTGTGCAGTTGTGGAAGAGCGTGGACGGATCGTCAGCAGGCATGCTCAGGGGCCACCAGGGAAACGTGACAGCAGTCGTGCTGGGGAAGCAGCCGGGCCAGGTCATCTCGGCAGGTGCCGATGGCACCGTTCGGGCCTGGAAGATGGCACCGGAACCGACCCGGTATGAAGATCGACTTGGAGATGCAGGTGCTGTCGCCTACAGCCCCGATGGAACCATGGTGGCCATTGGCATGCCGATTCAGGAGCAAGCCGGAATCCTGGTTCGTGATCTTCAAAGTGGCAAGGTGCTTTATGAGCTTCTGGGACACCAGGGACCGGTTGTTGCGGTTGCCTTCAGTGCCGATGGTTCGCGGATTGCATCGGGATCGATGGACAAGACGTTGCGAGTCTGGGCCCTGGAGGATGTCAAGTTCGCAGAGCTGATAAGCCTTGAACATCCTGGCCCTGTCACCGCGGTCGCTTTTAACAAGGAGGGAACCGAGGTTTTTGGGGCCAGTAGCGATAACGGGATTCACCAGTGGAGCATGGCCGAGGGAACGGAAACACGTCTGCTGGCAGGTCACACGGCCGCAATAAGCAGCCTGGTTCAAAGCGGCGATCTGATTATCTCTGGAGCCGCGGACAGTACCATTCGCAGCTGGAATGCGGTGAGCGGCGCTGCTGCGGGGAGTATCAATAACACCGCGGCGGTTACCTCGCTTGCAGTATCGCCCGATGGTCTGGCAGTTGCCACGGGCGGGGCAGATAACATGGTCCGGCTTTGGACACAAGCGAACGGGGCGGCGTTAGCAACACTCGCCGGACACGTCGGACCGGTCACCTCTGTCCAGTTTGATGCCGCTGGCACACGGCTCATTTCGACCGCTGCTGAGGACGTCCGGGTCTGGGAGACATCGGGCCGGCAACGTGAAGTTCACCCTGCCGGTGAGGTGCCCCCCCGCTCGGCGAGTTTTCTTGGCGACCTGGACAAGCAACAGCTTGTCGTGTTGCAGAATGACGGGCGAATAGAGATACGACTGCCGACGCTGATGGTGATGCTGACCGGTCATGAAGGGGTGGTTAGCGGGCTGGCAGTGGATGCGGCCGGCGAGTTTGCCTTTAGCTGTGGAATGGACAAGACGGTGCGGCAGTGGGATCTGGCCAGCGGCAAACAGTTGCGAGTCTTT
>JAPYUD010000318.1:0-4696 GCA_029936215.1 Pirellulaceae bacterium
AACAAGCACCTTGTCCAGGCCCGGCCGCTCCACGTTGATGCGGTAAAAATAGGTGGTCCGCATCGGGGCGGTAATATAGTCATCGCGTTTACGAAGCTCCGGAATGATTGGGTTGGGAACGGTCGTCGTCCAATCGAGCTGGCCGTTCATGTACATGTTCAAGCTGGTCGTCTGTGACTTGACTGCCATCGCGTCCACAACGTCCAGCTGAACAATATCCGCATTCCAGTAGCGGGGATTCTTGGCCAATCGCACGCGGTCCCGGATCCTGCGGAACTGGAGCACAAACGGACCGTTGCCGACGATGTTCCCCGGCTTGGTCCAGTGAGGCGTACCGTGCTCTTCCACACAGCGTCGGTTGACCGGATAGAGCGGGTAAAAAGCGACCAGGTCGGTGAAGTAGGGAGTGCGGTTATTGAGCGTGACGACGAGTGTGGCAGCATCCTCTACCAGAATGCCGACCGTGGATTGAAAATCCGGCAGCACGTGGTGACAGCGTTTGCCGCTGCCAGGCTTCTTGGCGGTCAGCTTCGTGAATGACTGCTCGCTGCCATCGGCATCCCAGTCAACTTCGCCATTCTGGACAGGCTTGATGTCAATTGTGAAGTTCTCGTTATCCTCGTCCCTGGAGAGCAGCAGTCCTTTCAGAACCGTGCCCCGAGGGAACAGTTGCTGGGGGTTCCGGCGGTCATCCAGCTCAACCTCGACCCGGTCACCAACCTCCAGGGTTGCCAGGTTGTATTGCATCGCGCCGCTGACGTAGTGCAACTGGTAAGCGTATTGTGAGCCGGTTTCCGGGTGCAGCATTCTTTGCCAGGACCAGGCAAAGTCATCGGCCGTCACCTTCTCGCCGTTGGACCAGGCTGCAGAATCTCGTATGTGAAAGATGTAGACAAGGCCGTCGTCAGAAACCGTGTAGCGATCGGCGACACCGTTGGTTACTGGAGTGAGCGGTATAACCCCATTTTCATCAGGCGACTGGTCGATCGGGGTCTGCCTGAGCAGACCCTCGAACAGTCCATTGATGATGCGGCCTTCTGGTGATCCGGTTGCCTTGGCTGGATCGACCGTCTTGATCTCGTCGCCGTTGTTAAAAGCAAAATCGGCCCGTGGCAGAGTGCCGAAACTCACCGCCCAGACCATCGCCATGGCACCCACGGCCAGGACCAGGTAGGGAAAGATCTTGCGTAATCGATAGGGCATTTTTTTCTTTCTACTGCAATCAGCCCGGACAGTCCGACGGTATAACCGGTGCCGGTATAAGTATGGCCAAATTACTGCTCGCTGGGAAACCCATGGCCCAGCAGACCTTCGCCGTGGCCGTCCTCTTGTACGAAACGTCTTGAGCGTTTAACCAGTAGTGGAGCGGACCTCACCTAACTCATCGAATTGCTTCCCATGCATCCACTCAGTGAACTGGCACGGCTGTTTCTGAAACTCGGGACGATCGGTTTTGGTGGCCCGGCTGTTCACATCGCGATCATGGAAGAAGAGGTGGTAGAGCGTCGCGGGTGGATGGACCACCAGCAGTTTCTCGACCTGGTCGGGGCGACCAACCTGATCCCCGGTCCCAATTCCACCGAGATGGCGATCCATATCGGCTATGTGCGGGCCGGGATGCGCGGGCTACTGGTCGCCGGAAGCTGTTTCCTGCTACCGGCGATCATGATCACAACGGTCCTGGCGGCGCTTTACGTCCAGTACGGCCAGATGCCCCAGGTGGCCTCCATCCTGGCGACCATCAAGCCCGCCGTGCTGGCAATTATCCTGACTGCCGGCTGGCGACTTGGCCGCAAGGCGATTCGCAGTCGGCAGCTGGCAGGAATCGCACTGCTGGTGGCGAGCGGGCCAATATTCTGGCCTGGAAATGAAATCCTGATCCTGCTTGGAGGGTCCCTGCTTGGCTGCGTGCTTCTCTCCCGGGACCGGCCAGCAAGTAATCCTCCAGTTCCCCCTAAGGCAACCGACGATGACGACAACGACGAGAAGGTGAAAACGGGCAAGGGTTTTGCCGGTATCGGAATGCTGGCAATGGCCCCGGCAGTAGTATCAGGAAAGACTCTGCTGGCGGTCTTCCTCTCCTTCCTGAAGGTCGGCGCGGTACTTTATGGGACCGGTTACGTGCTGATCGCTTACCTGGACGGGGAACTGGTCCAGAAGCTCGGCTGGCTGCAATCTGACCAGCTGATCGATGCCATTGCTATCGGGCAATTCACACCGGGCCCGATCCTCTCCACCGCGACCTTCATCGGGTTCCTTGTCATGGAAGGCCAGGGGATCTGGATGCAGATCGCCGGGGCCACGGTTGCCACGCTGGGGATCTTTCTGCCGTCTTTCCTGCTGGTGGCAATCACCGGTCCAATGATCCCCCGCCTGCGATCTCACCGCGGAGCGGCCATCTTTCTCGATTCAGTGAACGCCGCCTCGATGGGGTTAATGGGGGCGGTGGTCTTGAAGTTCAGCTACCCTCTCCTGTTCCAGCTCAATGACCGCATGCTCTCGTTGTTTGGGAACACCTGGACCATCTCGGTGCCTGGCGGGGTAAAATGGATCTCGCTGCTGATCCTGCTGGGAGCAAGTATCGCCTCGATCCGTTACCGCGTTTCACCCGCCCTGCTGGTCCTGGCGGCGATTCTGATTGGACTGATCCAGCTGGCAGTCGGTGGCTAGGGAAGGATTGCCTTGATGTCTGATTTTGTCCACCAGCGACACAAGCCAGCCAGCTCGCTGGAGCAGCCAAGGGAACTCGTGCTTGCCTTTCCCGCACTTCGCAGCCGGGTCAACCTCTCACGCATTGTCCGGCTAGCGAGCTGTGCCGGAATTCGCCGACTTGTCACATGCGGCAGCCTTCGCGTGGACGAGAAAATATCGCGCGGCGGAGAAGAGCAACTGGAGATGGAGACCCACCGGTCCCTGCTCCCCACGCTGAAAAAAATCAAACAGCAGGGGATCCCGCTGGTGGGACTGGAACAGGCGAGCGGATCCGTCTCGCTTTACGACTTCTGCTTTCCCCGGCAGGTGGTCCTGGTCATCGGGCATGAACGCACCGGGCTGGAGGACGAGTTGCTTCAAATTCTGGACCAGGTTGTCGAAATCCCGGTCTACGGTCTTCCCATGAGCTACAACGTCGCCACTGCCACGGCGATGGCCGTCTCGGAATACTGCCGTCAGTACCCGGTCGGCTAGGGAGAAGTGGGAGCTGGAAGGGGTTGGAAGCCCGCTTCCAGGAGCAACTGCCTGGCAGAGCTCACATCCAGCTCCGGTCCGTTCACCTGCGAGGATCCGCTCAGAGGGACGATTGCTCAAAGGAGATTTCAACGATGCTGGCAAGCCTGAGTTACCCGGCTAGGACTTGAACCTAGAATGGCTGGACCAAAACCAGCTGTGTTACCAATTACACCACCGGGTAGCGCAGTGGGCAAAAACCGTCACTGGCTGGTAGAAGCTCAACCTTAATTTTTTTGCTGTCGATTCACAACCGCGAATGACAATTGCTCCAGCTCAATAGCCAGGTCCACCTCGACCAGGTGAACAGAGCCAGGAAGTGCAAGTGTGACCGGGGCAAAATTGAGCAACCCGGTGATTCCTGCCTCTACCAACTGGTCGGCAACCTGTTGCGCCGAGCCGGAAGGGACTGCCAGGGCAGCCAACTTGATTTCATGGTGAGAAATGACCGATGCCATTCTCTCCATCCCGTAAACCTCGATCCCCTCAATCGTGCTGCCGATCATCGCCGGATCAACATCAAAAGCCACCCCGACATGGAATCCCTGCTGAATAAAACCACGGTAACCGAGCAATGCGCGGCCGAGGTTTCCGATCCCAACCAGGGCCACGCTCCAGGGTCGGTTCGTTCCCAGGATCTTCTTGATCTGGCCAATCAACTCCTGGCAGCGGTAGCCGACACCTGGATAGCCAAACTGGCCAAAATTTGCCAGGTCCTTTCGGACCTGTGCCCCGGTAATCCCCAGCGCCTCTCCCAGTCGCTTCGAACTGGTCCTGTCGTGACCGTCTCGAACCAGGCGTTGCAGTTCACGCAGGTACAGGCTGAGGCGACTGGTCACTGCCTTGGACACCGGATGACCGGACAAAAGGTTGGCTGGAATTTGAGAACGTGCAGCCATTACCAGTCGCCCTGTATTACCCACCAAAGAGTTGTCGCCCCCCCTCACAGGAAGGGGTCAGGCAGCGTGTACTACTGTATCTGTTGTTAAAACCGGCCTCAAGTCAGCAGGCCGATGAATCCATTTGACCCATTTTACCTGTCTTACCCCGATGAGCTACGTGTTGATTTCGTATTCAGCTTCTCCAGCCAATGCAGCTCAAGTGAATTAACGAGCAAGACGATAAATAGTGATGACCGGGTAGTAGGGTAACCAGTACGTGAATCGGTTGATTTTCCGTACCAGGACCCTGGCACACTGGAGTGTGTTCTGCCGAGCGGGACGCGTATCGTCCGCTTGACCATTTGATGGAGCAAAACCGGCCAACATTGGTCTGCCGAAATGTGGAGAAACCCACCGGCAGCCAATCGAGGTATCGAAAAGCTTAGGAGACTCCATCATGACTCGCCTGTTCCGTGTGCTGACGATGGCAATTGCCATCGTACTGCTTGCCACCACCACCTCGCCCGCAGCCTACCTGGGGGTAGGGAGCTACCGCAATTGCGGATGCGACCAGCCAGCCGCCTTCTGCG
>JAPYUD010000319.1:0-4686 GCA_029936215.1 Pirellulaceae bacterium
GCAAGAGCCAAGGCGCGATCGCTGGTGTTCTTGAACACCTGACCGATTCGCTCGTGCCCAGCGCGGACAGTTTTCTCAGCTACCTACATAAGTAGTTAATCGCGTACTCCGATAAGGACCTGCAAAATAGGGAGCGGGCCAGGAAATGCATCGAGCAATACGGGTTTGCGAGAAGAGCAGAAGAGTCCTAGACTGGGGTTTCGAGACGGCCATGATGATGGGTGAGGAAAACGGGAGATGAAGCGACGAATTTTACTGCGGGTCGTGATGGGAACGATCATGATCCTCGTGCTGGCATTGTTCCTGGCTGCCTTGAGTCCGACGCTGCCGTCCCAGGATAAAGATGCGGACGGGGATTTCACCGACAAGCAACTGGATTTCTTCCGCAAGCAGGTCCAGCCGATACTCAAGGTTAACTGCCTCAAGTGCCACGGCCCCCAGTCCAATTCCAAGGGGGAGCTTAACCTGGTGAGCCGTGCCCTGGTGCTCAAGGGGGGCGAGAGTGGCCCGGCGGTTTCCATCGACGACCCGGCCGAGAGCCTGCTCCTGCAGGCGGTCAACCATGACGGCCTGGAGATGCCCCCCAAGAAGAAACTTCCCCAGGCCCAGATCGATATTCTCACTCGCTGGGTGGAGATGGGAGCTCCCTTTGCCCCCGAGCTGGAGCAGCAGGTTGTTGAAGGAAAAGGTCCGCCCAGGGTAACCGAACAGGCCCGGCAGTTCTGGTCTTTTCGCCCGCTCCAGCAGCCGGCACTTCCCAGGGTGCGAAACAAGGCATGGGGCAGGTCACCGATTGATGCTTTTATTCTCTCGGGACTTGAAAATGGCGGGCTCAAGCCTGCTGCTGCGGCCGGGAAGGCCCAGCTTTTGCGGCGTGCCTATTACGACCTGGTCGGCTTGCCGCCATCCCCCCAGGCGGTTGCAGATTTCCTGGCGGACGATTCTGGCGATGCTTTTGCCAGCGTGGTGGACCAGCTGCTTGAATCACCCCAGTACGGGGAACGTTGGGCCCGGCACTGGCTGGACCTGGTCCGTTATGCCGAGTCGAACAGTTACGAGCGGGATGATCCCAAGCCCTTTGTCTGGCGATATCGTGACTACGTGATCCAGTCGTTGAACGACGATAAGCCGTATGACCAGTTCATGAGGGAACAGATTGCCGGTGATGAGCTCGCGCAGGTGACCCCTGATTCGATGATCGCCACCGGTTATTACCGGCTGGGGATCTGGCAGGATGAGCCGGTGGACCGGGTCCAGGAACTTTACGAGGACCTGGATGATATTGTCAGCACAACCGGCCAGGTATTCCTTGGACTCACGCTTAACTGCTGTCGCTGCCATGACCACAAGCTCGATCCGCTGCCGCAGCGGGACTATTACCGCTTCATGGCGTTTTTCCATGGCATCAACCGCTACGGCATCCGGGGTGGAAACACCGTGGCAGATTTCTCCCTGCGGGAACTGGCCAACGAGGAACAGAAGCGTCAGAGCCAGGCCGTCATCGAGGAGCACAACAAGAAGGTCCAGCAGGTCAACCAGAGCATTGCCGAGTTCGAGAAGCAGGTGATCGAGGACTTTGAGCCTGTTGAGAAGCAGGATTTCCAGGATGAACGGAACAAGATTCCGCTCGTCAAGAAACGTGTCGGCACGGTGATTGATCAACAGCAGTTCCAGCAGTACGTGGAGCTCAAGCAACAGCAGAAGAAGCTGCAGAATTTCAAACCTCCGGCACTTGGCCAGGCGCTAGTGATTACCGAGATCGGTCCCAAGCCGCGGGAGACATTCATCCTGGCCCGGGGCAATGCCCATGCACCAGGCGACCCGGTGGAACCGGGTTTCCCGGAAGTGCTTTCTTTCCCCGATCCCCAGATCGAGCCACCGGCAGAGGGAGCCAGGACTTCCAATCGTCGCCTGGCACTGGCTAACTGGCTCGCGAACCCGACCAACCCGCTGACCGCACGGGTGATGATGAACCGCGTCTGGCAGTACCACTTTGGTCGTGGAATTGTCCGTTCAACCAACAATTTTGGATACCAGGGGGTCGCCCCCACGCATCCGGAACTGCTCGACTGGCTGGCTGCCGATTTCATTGAAGGGGGCTGGAAGATCAAGCGGATGCATCGCCAGATCATGCTTTCCAATACCTACCGGATGTCCTCGGTCGGTGACAAGAAGGGACTGCAGAAGGATCCCACCAATAACCTCTTCTGGCGGTTCGACATGCGGCGGCTGGAAGCGGAGGAGATCCGTGACTCAGTGCTGGCAGTCAACGGCAGCCTGAATCCCAAGATGTATGGGCCAAGTATCTACCCGGTGATTCCTCGCGAGGTTCTGCATGGCCAGTCACGGCCCGGGGCGGGCTGGGGAAATTCCTCACCCCAGGAGCGGGCTCGCCGGAGTATCTACATACATATCAAGCGGTCGCTGGTCGTCCCGATGATTGCCGCTTTTGATGGGCCCGATCCCGATGCCACCTGTCCGGTCCGGTTTGTCACGACCCAGCCAACGCAGGCGCTGGGGATGCTCAACAGCGAGTACTTTAACGAGCAGGCCCGGGTGTTTGCCGAGTACCTGCGGAGCCGTGTTCCGGAGGATACCAGTGACCAGGTCGAGCTGGCACTCTCACGAGCCCTGCAGCGGACACCCGGGGTGGAGGAGGTCCGCCGGGGAGTGGAATTGATCGAGACACTCCAGCAGCACGAGGGAGTGGACGAGGGCAAGGCGCTCCAGCTTTACTGCCTGCTGGTTCTAAACCTGAACGAGTTTATTTACCTGGACTGACAAACAGACAACCTGTTCGATATCGAGCACCGGGAGAGAGAGATGAGTAACGCTGCCAAGGCACCACGCAGGAACTTTTGTGGGCGCACCCGCCGTGAATTCCTCTGGGAGACGGGTGGAGGTTTTACCGGCGTGGCCCTTGCCTCGATGCTCGGCAATGACGGATTCCTGGCCAACCAGAGCGTGGCAGCGGAAGGCACGGGCACGTTTGTTAACCCGCTTGCACCCAAGGATCCGCACTTCACTCCCAAGGCAAAACGCTGCATTTTTCTGTTCATGTATGGTGGGCCGAGCCAGATCGACACCTTCGACTACAAGCCGAAGATGAAGGGGATGGACAACAAGACGGTGGATGTGAAGACCTTCGGTCGTGGTGGCCACCGAAACCAGGGACGAATTGTTGAGCCCCGCTGGGACTTCAAGCAGTACGGTGAATGCGGGCAGTGGGTTTCCAGCCTGTTTCCCCACCTGGCAACGTGTGTGGATGATATTGCCTTCCTGCATTCCATGACGGCCGATTCTCCCATCCATGGCTCTGCCATGCTGATGATGAACTCCGGCAAGATCCTCAGCGGGAGTCCCTGCCTTGGTTCCTGGGCGAATTATGGCCTGGGGACAGAGAACCAGAACCTGCCTGGATTCGTGGTCATGCTGGATCCACGCGGTGGGCCGATCAGCGGGGCCAAGAACTGGAGCAGCGGGTACATGTCTGCCTCTTACCAGGCCACGGTGATGCGATCCGAGGGAAATCCAATCCTGGACCTGACACCCCCGGCGGGGGTGAGCCGCGCGATGCAGCGGCAACTGCTCGACGCGCTGCGCACGGAAAACGAGCAGCATAAAAGCCTGCGTGCAGACAATTCCAACCTGGCGGCCCGTATTGCCAGTTACGAACTGGCCTACAAGATGCAGCAGCATGCACCTGAGGCGGTGGACCTGGCACGGGAAGATGAGCAGACGCTCTCGCTCTACGGGATTGATGATAACAAGTCAGCGAAGTTTGGCCGGCAGTGCCTGCTCGCCCGGCGACTGGTCGAACGAGGGGTCCGCTTCGTCCAGATCTACTCGGGCGGAAACCATAACGATGCCAACTGGGATGCCCATGGGGACCTGAAGCATAACCATGACCTGCATGCTGGGGAGACGGACAAGCCGATTGCCGGCCTGCTCAAGGACCTCAAGCAGCGTGGCCTGCTGGAAGATACCCTGGTGGTCTGGGGTGGGGAATTCGGTCGCCAGCCAACCGCCGAGTATGCCAAGGGAACTGGCAGGGACCACAACGCCTATGGCTTCACGATGTGGATGGCCGGCGGAGGGATCAAGGGTGGTATGAGTGTCGGCAAGACCGATGAACTGGGAAGTGCCGCGATTGAAGATACGCTGCACGTGCGTAACCTGCACGCCACGATCCTTCAGCAGATGGGCATGGATCCGAACCGGCTGACCTATTTTTACGGGGGGCTGGACCAGAAACTGGTGGGCGTGGAAGGTGCCGAGCCGATCCACCAGATTATCTAGTGTCTACTCGACTCCAGGGGCCTCTTTTTACCTCTTAAGAGAGCCCTTTACGGGGAAAAACGGTATTTTCTCCTGGAAAAACCATCCAACTGTATTGCTAGATGGCATTACCGCTGTAGTGAACAAATTTTGTAATAGGTGTGCAATGATCTTTTATTATTTGCCAAGCCTGTTATTCTTTAAATGGTAACGTTTTAGTGGCCGTTTATAGCTTGTGTCGTTACTCATTTCTAAGTGGACTTTTCTTTTTTTCCCAGGGAGTTCTTATCGTATGAAGTCACAAAAGAACCGTGGTTTCACGCTGGTGGAACTGCTGGTGGTGATTGCAATCATCGGTATTTTGGTTGCTCTTCTCCTGCCGGCTGTTGCTGCTGCTCGTGAAGCTGC
>JAPYUD010000320.1:0-3642 GCA_029936215.1 Pirellulaceae bacterium
GCTATACCCTCCACTGTAACCACCCCCACTGTAGCCACCCCCACTGTAACCACCTCCACCAAAAAATCGCACGCGGAGACCAAGCATACCGCACAACAGTTCAAGAAGTTTGAGCGGAACGCAAATAAACAACCACATTAAAAGAAAGGCCAGCATCGGCGTGACAATACTGATAATGATCGTGACCACTCCGGCAACAATGAGCCAGAAACGAACCTTTTTCTTTCCCGCCGTGAGATCCGGACCACTGCCAGTAACTACACCCAACAAAATCAACCCCAGGCCACCGGCGATCATCAAGAAAAAATTTACCCTGGATAACCAGCTGTACTTGCGCAGATCAAAACCACCCCCCTGCATCCTGGCAGGTCCAAGACCAAGTGACTCCGGGTCTCCCTCTGGCTCCACCGCGGCCATCTTTCCCAGTATCTCGACCCCGGCAGCAATCCCCGAGGCATAATCCCCCTGCTTGAAATGGGGAACCATCACGTTGTCCATGATCTGCTGGCAGGTCCCGTCGAAGCGGCGGCCCCAGTCAGCTCCCAGCTCAATTCGACCCTTGCGGTCACCTACCGAGACCATCAGCAGGATGCCCCGGTTGTGACCGCCCGCTGATTTATTAAGCGTGCCAATCTGCCACTTGTTAAACCACTTCTCGGCAAAGGGCTGGATATCTTCCTTCTCGTAACCAAATGTGGCCATGTGGTGGATCGTGACCACGATGATCGGTGTATCGTGCTCTTCAAAGGCCGTCTTCTGGGCATCGTAAATCGTTTTGTGATGGCCCTCGGGGACATCCTGGATATAGAGCACCCCGGCCAGGTCATGGACAAACTCGCCGCTACCATCAATCGCGGGCACGGGGGGAATCTCCCCGGCATGGCCCGCAGAACTAGCGGCCATCCCCAGTAGCACGGCCAGCAGCAGGCTACCGACTGCTGTCCTGTTACCAGCTGCCACTGGCCCCTCCTCCCCCACTCGATCCTCCTCCGAAACCGCCGCCACCGAAACTGCCTCCTCCTCCACCGCCACCCCAGCCACCACTTCCCTCACCGGCTACACCATACCGTGGAGTGGTATTGAACATGTCACGATGGAAAATTAACGCGTAAATGATAGCCAGGCCGATCGTGATATAAGTAAGAATCGCAAGAGCGCAGATCGCGGCACCACAAATCAGCGCTGCCCTTTCACTCTTGACGGCTCCATAGACGAGATTGATCAACCCAACAACAAATAAAATGAGTATCAACGGCACCGGGAACAGGCTCCAGGAAAAAATCCCCACCCGGCTTTCGGCAAAAAACGTGTTAACGAAATCCAGCGGGAGATGGTACCAGCGCGTGCGGGGGATCTTCCCTCCCGGTTCCAGCTGGGCCATATCAGACAACGCCTCCATTCCGTCGACAATTCCAAACGAGTAATTCTCGTTCCTGAAATGCGGCAGGATGACCGTCTCCATGATTCGCTGGCAATGCCCATCCCAGCGCCTGCCCCAGTCCGCACCCAGCTCGATACGTGCCTTACGGTCTGAGAGCGAGACGAGAAACAGGATACCCCGGTTCTTCCCGCTTCTCTTTTCCGTGCCGATCTCCCACGCGTTAAACCACTTTTCGGCAAACGGCTGGATATCCTCCTCCTCGTAACCAAAGGCCGCCATGCGGTGGATCGTGACGAGGATAATCGGGCTCTCGTGGTCCTCGAAGGCCAGCTTCTGTGCCCGAAAAACCCGCCGCCGCATTTCCAGCGGTGCCGGCATCAGTAGGCCGGCAAGGTCGTGAACAAATTCCCCTACCCCGTTCATCGCTGGTACGGGGGGAATCGAAACCGGTTCCGCATGCAATCGAGCAGAGGTCAGCAGGCAGAGCAGAAGAGTGCAAGAACCAAAATGGAAACGCATGCGATACCCTGCCAACGAGGATCCAAATTCACTGGCAAGAGTATAGCAGAGTCATGCCGACGAACGGCGCCCTGGCTGAAAGCCCTTAACGCAACGGCGGCGTGGCTTCCCGCACCACCGCACCGTCCTTGTCGCTGGCAATCAGCAGGCCATACTTGACCACGTTCTGCAGATCAGCGGTACTGACCGAGGCATAGTCAAAACGCCCACGCAGATCGGTGTAGCCATCCTTATAGAACTTCACCGACCCATCCCTCATCTGGGCATAAACCTTGACATAAACCGCCGCCAGCGGCTTTCGCGTCTCGGCATGTAGCACTCGCACCTGTCCATAATTCTGCACCACCTGGACCGAGAGGGCATGCGAGTAATAGGCACGCGTCTGCGTCTGTCCCGCACCGACAATTTCGACCAGCACGTTACTTCGCAGCAGTTCCTGGGGCAGCTTGAACTGGTGTGTTCCACCCCGGCCAGGCAGCTGGATCGTCTCGCTGCGATTGGGGCGAATATAGCTAAAGCCACCGGAGAACTCCTGCACGAAAGGACTGCGGCTAAAGAGCAGTTCGATGTCGATCTCGTAGTAGTTCACCTGCACATTTTCCAGGTTCTGGAAATCGATCGTCACCTCACCACTTTCGACCTTGAAGTCGAAGCTAGGCTGGCTGTCAGCCAGCTGGCCCTGGGCCTGGGCCTGGTCATCCCCATCGGCGATCTCCACCCCGTCCCCACGAATCTCGTCGGCCTGGTTAACGATGTTGGTGAACATCGCATTCCAGTGTGCCACCGGATGATCGGCGTACTCCACGGCAATCGAACGTGCCAGCCGGGCATCCCCACGTGAAAAGGCGAGGTAGGCAGCAAAGTAGTCATACTGCAACCGCGTCACCAGGGCATCGGGATTCACATTCTCGAACATCGCTACCGCTTCGACCATCCGATCCTGCAGCAGCAGGTAGTAAACCACCGCCATCCCGTCTTCATCCGAGAGCTGTTGCTTGTAGCTCAGCACTCGCAGCAGCCGATGGTACTGGGCATAAAACCGGTCGTTGAGAATCTGTCGCTTGGCACCGAGCTGGTGAGCCCGGGCATTGACCAGCGGCCGGTATTCCATGTGCTCGTAGATCCGGCGGATGACCGGGTCGATCACCAGGATCGGGCTCTGCAGATAGCTGCCACACTGGTTGACCAGGTTGTCAGAATGCTGCAGGAACTGGTTGATCTGCTGCGGAACATCATGCAGCATCGCATAGGACCAGAGCATGTGGTGATAGGCATGACGTTTTGAGAGCAGGCGGGTGACCTCCTCGAAGAACTCCCTGTCCGACATCCGGAAGGCAATCTTCGCCAAGTCCAGCCGATGGACATTATGGTCATCCAGGAAGTCAATCACTTGCTGGTTTGTCCCGTTCTGCGAGACATAGGCCCAGGAACCGGTATCCACCTCGGTCAACGAGTCCACCACGTTAAAGGCGAACGGGCTGGCATGTGCCAGCAGGGTCTCGTTGCCAGAGACATGGACCGGGAAGTGGGCATACTCGCCGGCAGCGGGGAAGTAAAAGTAATACTCCTGTGTCTGTGTGCGGAATCCTTCCAGTTCCATGTGCACGCTGCGCGTTGCCCGTCC
The DNA here is from genome assembly GCA_029936215.1 of Pirellulaceae bacterium. Lineage (GTDB taxonomy): Bacteria > Planctomycetota > Planctomycetia > Pirellulales > Pirellulaceae > SAT2750. The sequence goes on from JAPYUD010000320.1 coordinate 3,525, forward strand.
ACCCAGCACCGGCAGGGCCCCGACGGGAACTTGCAGTAAGACATCCAGTTTCTGACGAGAGGAGGTGGGATTGGTGATCACCACCTGGCAACCATAGACCGTGTGAACCAGGAATTCC
>JAPYUD010000320.1:3652-4678 GCA_029936215.1 Pirellulaceae bacterium
GTCACGAACTTGTCCCGCTGCTCGTTGTCCACGTGGATGTAGCGATCGCCATGCCGGAAGAAGTTCTGGCTGACGAGGATGGGAGCCTGCTGGTCCGCCGCCTCGACTGCCTTGACTTCCTCGTGAAAGACAATCGCCGGTCCATCATTCACCATCTTGAGGGTGGTTGCATCCAGTGCCAGGTCCTGCTCACCCGCCACAAACGGCAGATCCAGGACGGCCAGGGCAAACATCATCTCGGTGAAGTTCCCCGTCGCCTCCGCCAGGTTACGGGAATGGAAGGGACCCTCCTCGTTGGCTGCCAGGTCATTCCAGAAACCATTAACCGTCACCAGGTCCGCATTCTGGCTAGTGATCGGTAGCTTGTAGTAGTTATTTTCCACCCACTCGCGGGTCTTCTCCTGTTCTCGGTAAAGCTGCCGAACCTCGGCCCTCATGTCGCCCATCTCGGCAAAATACATCTCGTCAGCCTCCGCACCATCCTCGCCGGCCGATTTCTTGTATGTCTCACCGAGCTGCCTGGACCGGGAGAGGTTCTCATTGAACCGAACGGACGACTCCTTCGCTTCCCGGAGGCCCAGTTGCGACTTATCGGCAGCCTTGCGATCCTGACTTTCTCCCTGCTGTTGAGCCAGCTTCCCCGCCGCTCCCCCGCCTCCACCACCAAAACCGCCGGGCTTGCCCGCTGGCCGCGGGCGGTTGGCTGGTACCCGTCCCATGGCAAGGCTCTCGTTGAGCAACTGTCCCCCCACGACGGCGTCGACCAGTTCGCTTTTCGCCGATTCGGCATTCAGGCCACTGCGACTCAGCGCCGTTTCAAAGAGCTGGTTGTAGCGATCGATATTGGGAGGAACCAGGTCGAACAGGTCATCCACATGTCGCTGCGAAGCGGCCTGTTCCTCGGCCAGTCTTTGTCCCAGCAGGATTCTCTCAACGATATTGAGCTGCCGGTAATTCCAGGGCTTGAGATATTCCTCCAGGGGCATCTCGACGAGCCAGTGATCGAGGAACGTCTTGTGCTGCTTG
>JAPYUD010000321.1:0-2203 GCA_029936215.1 Pirellulaceae bacterium
AACGTCCCGCTTCGATGCGGCGGATCTGCCGTGGACTGGGCTCGGATGGTTCCAGGAACATCCGAAATCCGTCGAGCGCCTTGCTGTCGAGCGGCAGCCCTTGACCCATTCCCTTGGGCTTTTTGTCCTTGCCCGCGAGGGGCCCTGAAACAAGGAGCAGGGCCAGCAGGGTCATGCCCAGACAGCCTGGGCGGATTCTATTCAACAATCTCATCGTGAGTACTCCGGATGAATTCAAGAACCGCAGCTGACTCGGCCTCTGGAACCTGCAGCTCTTTCAGGGTCGCTTCGAGGTGGCCAATAAACAGTTGCCAGTCCGTTTCACCGATGCCCATGCCCCGGTGGGTCGTCGTCATGTCCCGTCCCGTGTAGTACATCGGCCCGCCGCTCGAGTGTGCCAGGAAGTCAACGAGAAACTGTTTTTCTCTCTCCAGCCCATCGGCTCCACGGTTTTCCCAGAAACGGCCAAGCTGGCCGTCATTCATCAATCGTGGAAGCAATTCATCGGCCACCTGGCAGATGGCATCGTAACCACCGAGACGCTCGTAGAGACTTGCCGTGTTCATTCGTTGTCGCCTTTTTGTTACCTCACCTCACCACAGTTCTTGATTCTACCGTCAGCGGCCCGAAATCACTACAAGTCGGTTCCGCCAGCCTGCCGATAATGGAAACAGATTCCTGTTCCCCGGAGCATATCTGGCTTGTGGACGCTTCCCCCCGTCCGGTAAAATCAGGGTCTGCATGGTTTCGTTTTCTGTTGCATCGAGTGACCTCATGCTCAGTATCCTTGGCCGAAAACAACGACACTGCGATGGTGTTTCCCGCCGTCATTTTTTGCGTATTGGCGGCCTTGCCATGGGGGGGCTCTCGCTGCCCCAGGTCCTTCAGGCCGAGGCTTCTTCGGCGGGCCCGCGAGGTAAGAAACTGTCGCACAAGGCAGTGATCATGATCTACCTGTCCGGTGGTCCGTCCCACCAGGACATGTATGACCTAAAGATGAAGGCACCGGTTGAAATTCGCGGTTCTTTCAAGCCGATTTCAACGAGTGTCCCAGGCATCCAGATTTGTGAGCACATGCCGAAGCTGGCAGGAATGATGGACAAGTTCACCATCATTCGTTCGCTCTACGGTTCTCCCGACCAGCATGCCTCGGATGTCTGTATGAGTGGATTTCCAATTTCGGGGAGCCAGCGACAGTCGGGACGACCTTCCTTCGGTTCGGTGGTTACAAGGCTGCATGGCAATGTCGATCCCTCGGTCGCTCCTTTCGTGGGGCTGACGACCAAGACAAAACACACTCCCTATTCCAATCCCGGTTTCCCTGGTTTCCTGGGTCCCGCCTATGCTCCTTTTCAGCCCCAGGGAGAAGGGCTGGCGGACATGAAACTGCAGGGGATTGACCTGGACCGACTGGGAGATCGCGAGGCGTTGCTGGCAAGCTTTGACCGTTTCCGTCGGCAACTGGACAAGCAACAGGTTTACGAGGGAGTCGACGCCTACACGCGGCAGGCGTTTGACGTGCTTACCTCCAGCAAGATGCTCGACGCGATGGATCTGGAAAAGGAAGACCCGGCGCTGCGAGATCGTTACGGCCGTGGTTCCTCGGACCCTGCCTTTGGCGAGGATGCCGGACCCCACTGGATGGACCAGTTCCTGATGGCCAGGCGGCTGGTAGAAGCCGGGGTCCGCTGCGTGACCCTCAGCTTTGGTAGCTGGGACCGCCATGGCGGCAATTTTGAGAGGCTGCCGATCCAGCTGCCCAAGCTCGACCAGGCGGTGACTGCCCTGGTCCAGGACATCCACGACCGTGGCCTCCAGGACGACGTGACGGTGATCGCCTGGGGCGAGTTCGGCCGTACACCCCGCATCAACAAAGGAGGCGGACGAGATCACTGGCCGCAGGCATCCTGCGCCCTGCTGGCGGGAGGTGGCATGCAGGTTGGCCAGGTGATTGGCTCGACCAACAAGTACGCGGAGGTTCCCAAGGACCGCCCGGTGCATTACCAGGAAGTGCATGCCACGCTTTACAACCGCCTGGGAATTGACACAATGACAGCGACCATTCCTGACCATGCTGGCCGTCCGCAGTACCTGGTGGACCATCGTGAGCCAATCAAGGAACTGATCTAGCGGGAAAGTCTCTCCCGTAATCCTCCATCTCAAATGATTGTTCATGAACCGGACTGCCCTTGTCGGATGGAAG
>JAPYUD010000321.1:2303-4674 GCA_029936215.1 Pirellulaceae bacterium
AATCCTCCATCTCAAATGATTGTTCATGAACCGGACTGCCCTTGTCGGATGGAAGCGGTGCATTTTCTCCCTGGTCCTGAGGCGCTGTGCCGGAAGGGCCGACAGGGTATCTTGAGTTGTCGGTGAAGCCAGATTGGATGGAAGGGATGGAAATGGAAGAGGCAACTGCGACTGCTGCTGAACATCGTCGTGCCTGTTTGCGAATAACACTCTGCCTGCTCGGCGTCTGGTTTGTGGTGAGTTTCGTCACCGCCATCCTGTTTCGGGACTGGTTCGATGTACACTTCCTGGCAATTGGAAATGCCCCGTTTGGCTTCTGGATGGCACAGCAGGGTTCGATCATCTGCTTTGTGTTGATTTTGATTACCTATGCGGTGCTGATGCGTCGTTTGGATGAAAAACACGGATACATCGAGTAGGAACTGCGCAAAGCGATCATGGACCAAAGTACCCTTAATTTCGTCTTTATCGGGATCTCCTTTGCCCTCTATATCGGGATCGCTTTTCGTTCTCGAGCGACGTCAACGAAGGAATATTACGTCGCCGGTGGTGAAGTGTCGCCGATCGCAAATGGAATGGCCACGGCGGCAGATTGGATGTCGGCTGCCACCTTTATCTCCATGGCAGGTACCGTGGCGATCAGCGGTTACGATGCATCGCGTTTTCTGATGGGCTGGACTGGCGGGTTCGTGATCCTGACGATCCTGATGGTTCCTTACCTGCGCAAGTTTGGTAAGGCCACGGTGCCCGATTTTATTGGTGACCGTTATTACTCCAAGCTGGCACGGGCCGTCGCCGTGTTGTGTGCAATCTTTATCTGCATGACCTACATCATGGGGCAGATGCGAGGTGTTGGAGTTGTGTTTTCCCAGTTGTTTGGGATTGGGATTGCAGCCGGAGTGTTGATCGGTGCGGCAATCGTCTTCCTCTACGCCGGATTGGGCGGCATGAAAGGAATCACCTACACGCAGGTTGCACAATACTGCGTGATGGCCTTCGCTTACACGATCCCGGCGATTTACATCGCGATCGCCTTGACAAACAATTTCATTCCGCAACTTGGCTTGATCGGCGACTATACGAAGGGCGAGGAGGTGATCCCGTTCCTTGAAAAGTTGAATAACATCAACAGGGAATTGGGATTTCAGGAATACACAGCGGGCAAGATGTCGACGATCAACATGTTTTGTATCACCGCCGCTCTGATGTGTGGCACCGCCGGTCTGCCCCACGTGATCGTGCGGTTCTTTACCGTCAAGAGCGTCAAGGCAGTACGAACTTCAGCATGCTGGACACTCGCTTTTATCGCAGTCATCTATCTCACGGCTCCGACCATCGGTGCCTTCTCCAGGGTGAACCTGATCGAGCAGCTCAATAACACCCGGTACGACGAGGTTCCCGAGTGGTTTGACGAGTTTGAAACTACCGCTCAGATGGCCTGGGTCGACAAGAACAACGATGGTGTTATTCAGTACCGAGGTCCCAAGGAGTCCGCTACAGGTAAAAAAAACTCCGTGTTCGAAGGAAAATCGCCTGTCCACGTGGCGTTAGAGGCTCCTGAGAACGAGCGCAAGGGTGAGCACGGTGAATACCTGTTGACGAACAAGACGGACTTTTCCAACCCCAATGAGCTGTGGTTTGGAAATGACATCATGGTGATGGCAAATCCCTACATGGCAGGGCTTCCGCCGTGGGTCATCGCGCTGCTGATGGCTGGCTGTATTGCAGCTGCCCTCTCCACCGCGGCTGGCTTGCTGCTTGTCCTTTCCACATCCATTTCCCATGACTTGATGAAGAAGATTCTCAAGCCGGACCTGACGGACCGGGAAGAGGTCAATTACGCCCGCGTGGCCGCATTCGTCGCACTCGCTGTTGCGACTTACTTTGGCATCAATCCGCCGTCGACATTTATTGCCAAGACCGTGGCGTTCGCATTTGGACTGGCTGCCAGCTCGTTTTTCCCAACACTCCTGATCGGGATCTTCTCCAAGCGAATGAGTCGTGAAGGGGCGATCTCAGGCATGCTGTGTGGCATCTTTTTCACGCTTGGCTACATCATCTATTTCCAATTCATGGGGGGAACGGAAGATCAGTACTTGTTTGGAATTGTTCCAGAGGGAATTGGATTCGTGGGAATGCTGATCAACTTTGCGGTCGCCTTTACCGTTAACCTGTTCAGCCCGCCTCCACCCCAGCACGTCCAGGAGATGGTAGAGAGTATTCACATTCCCACGGGATCCATGGAAGTCCCTGGTGCTCACTAGGTCGATCGACCGGTTCCTTGGGTTTCATCGTCGAGTCGGGTTACAATGGACGGTGCCGCTCAACGAATGGAATAACCGTCGGTTTCCAGGAGCTCCCCGCCATGACC
>JAPYUD010000322.1:0-4672 GCA_029936215.1 Pirellulaceae bacterium
ACCCAGGGCCAGTAACGATAACGTGGTCTGGCAGAAATAGCTGAAAAAGGTATGCTTGGCGACTTACTCATCCTCATCCAAGTCACAACCCACCACAATAATCAAGAAACCAGGAAGAATCATGACACAGCCGTTTATCGAGGGTCGATTTGAAGAGGGTTCCATCATCACCACGGTGGAGCACGCGATTAACTGGGCCCGTCAGTCCAGTATCTGGCCGATGACTTTTGGACTTGCCTGCTGTGCCATCGAGATGATGGCGGCTGGCGCCAGTCGATACGACATGGATCGTTTTGGTGCCGGTGCCTTCCGGGCAACTCCTCGCCAGGCTGACCTGATGATTGTTGCCGGAACGGTGACCTACAAGATGGGGAGTCGCGTCCGGCGGCTCTACAACCAGATGCCGGATCCCAAGTTCGTGATTGCCATGGGTGCCTGCACCATCGGTGGTGGACCTTACTTCAAGTGGGGCTATCACGTGGTCAAGGGTGTTGACCTGGTCGTGCCGGTGGATGTTTATGTTCCTGGCTGTCCTCCACGGCCGGAAGCACTGCTGGAAGGCCTGATGCGGATCCAGGACAAGATTCGTGGACAGCGGCTGGCCAAGCGGTCGGATCAGCCGGGCGGAATGTTCTCACGAGGTGCCAAGATCGAGGACGAGTTACCTGTCCCTCACCATAGCGGTCATGTCGACAGCACCAGGGACACGGATCCGTTGTTTGATCACCAGAAAATCACCGGGTAACCCCTCCCAGGTCGAAATCACGACAACCAGGACCAGGGGGTCCTGCTGGAAAAAGAGTTGTAGAGAAAGAAGCGAGATCGATGACAAATCAACTGAGAATTGAAAACCTGCATGTTGCGGTCGCAGGGAAATCCATTCTGCAAGGCGTGAACCTCTCCATGAACCAGGGGGATACCCATGCCCTGATGGGACCGAATGGTTCCGGCAAGAGTACGCTGGGAATGGCGATCATGGGACACCCTAGCTACGAGGTGAGCGAGGGAAGTATCTTCCTGGATGACCAGGACCTGCTGGCGATGGCGCCCGATGAGCGGGCCAGGCAGGGGGTCTTCATGGCCTTTCAGAGGCCGGTTGCCATTCCAGGTGTCAAGATGGCCGATTTCCTCCGCCATGCGACGACCAACGTCCGCAATCCGGATCGCAAGGAGGGTGAGGAACTGATCCCGATGGCGGACTTTCGACGGGAACTGAAAGACCGCATGGGACAGCTCCAGATGGAACTGGAATTTGCCAGGCGTTACGTGAACGACGGTTTTTCGGGTGGCGAGATGAAACGGGCGGAGATTCTTCAGCTGGCGATGCTGCAGCCCAAGTTTGCTGTCCTGGATGAAACCGACAGCGGGCTGGATGCGGACGCCGTACGACTGGCCAGCGAGAGCATTGCCGCGATTGGTGGAGAGTCGATGGGGCTCCTGATCATCACGCATCACGACAAGCTCCTGGTGCATAACCCGCCCGACTTCACCCATGTGATGCTCGGTGGACGGATCGTGGAAACGGGTGGCCCGGAACTTGCCCGTGAACTTCACAGTGAGGGTTACCAGCGGATACGGGATGCCTATCCCGAGGCCGAGGCAGAGAATCAGACGATGGTCGAAGTGGACACGCTCGTGGCTGTGGAACCAGAAAACTAGGAATGTGTGGCTTTTTGGCCACACTGAAGTACGAGGAATTCAATGGCGACTGATACCAATACTCCCCGGCCGGAGGAAACACTCGGGGAGATCAACAAGTACGATTTCCAGACAAAGACCGAAGCCGTTTTCAAGGCGGAGAAGGGTCTTTCCAGGGATATCGTCAAACAGATTTCATCGATGAAAGAAGAGCCGCAATGGATGCGGGACTTCCGACTTAAATCCCTGGAGATCTTCGAATCCAAGCCGATGCCGAGCTGGGGAGGAGATATCGGGCTCAATTTCCAGGATATCTACTACTATCTCAAGCCGACCAATGAACAGGGGCGGAGCTGGGATGATGTCCCCGAGGAGATCAAGGAGACATTCGAGAAACTGGGGATTCCCCAGGCGGAACGGGAATACCTGTCAGGCGTCAAGGCGCAGTTCGAGAGCGAGGTGATCTACGGGTCACTCAAGGAAGACCTTGCCAAGCAGGGAGTCCTCTTTACCGATACCGATACAGCGATCAAGGAACACCCGGAACTGGTGGAAGAGTACTTTGCAACCATTATTCCACCGGATGACAACAAGTTCGCCGCTCTCAATTCCGCTGTCTGGTCGGGAGGCTCGTTCATCTATGTCCCGCCAGGGGTCAAGATCGAGTTTCCGCTGCAGGCATATTTCCGTATTAACGCGGAGAACATGGGCCAGTTTGAACGGACACTGATTATTGTCGACGAGGGGGCGGAGGTTCACTACGTCGAGGGCTGCACCGCACCGATGTACAGTAGTGAAAGCCTGCACTCGGCGGTGGTCGAGATCGTCTGCAAGAAAGGATCGCGCTGTCGATACACCACCATCCAGAACTGGGCAAACAATATCTACAACCTCGTGACCAAACGTGCGATGGCCTACCAGGATGCCACGATGGAGTGGATCGACGGGAACCTGGGAAGCCAGCTGACAATGAAGTACCCGGCTGTTTACATGATGGAGCCGGGGGCGCGTGGTGAGATTCTCTCGATTGCCTTTTCAGGCAAGGGTCAGCACCAGGATGCGGGTGCCAAGCTTGTTCATTGCGCTCCTCACACGACCGGACAGATCATCTCCAAGTCAATCTCCAAGAATGGTGGGCGGAGCAGTTACCGCGGGCTGGTTCGAGTTGAAAAAGGAGCCCACGGATCTCGTTCCAACGTTGTCTGTGATGCCCTGATCCTGGATGAGGAGAGTCGCAGTGATACCTACCCCTACATCGAGATCGCCGAACAGAATGTCTCGATCGGGCATGAAGCAAGTGTCTCTCGTATCGGGGAAGAACAACTTTTTTATCTCACCAGTCGTGGTCTCACCGAAGCAGAGGCCAGCACGATGATTGTCAATGGGTTCATTGAACCGCTGGTGAAGGAACTTCCCATGGAATACGCGGTGGAGCTGAACCGGTTGATCCAGCTCCAGATGGAAGGATCTGTTGGCTAACATCTCCGCCACGCATTTTTCTGTTTCCATCCCATGCCCCACCGGTAACGTGCTTTCCCGTTGAATGCCATGATTGAATCCACAAAACATGCCGGTTTCACCGGTGCCGAGTTTGATCAATTCCTGGGTTCACGTGATGAACCGGACTGGTTGCTGCGCCGGCGGCGGGAGGCCTGGGATCGATTTGAACAGCTTCCCTGGCCATCTCGACGTGATGAAGAATGGATCCGGACCGATATCCGGCTCTTTAAACTTGATCGCTTCTCCCTTCCGTTAGGAAGTGAATTCCCTGGTGAACCTGGAAACGCCCTGCTCTCCGAAGGAGTCGAACTGGCTGGCCAGTCGGTCAGTCTGAATAGCCAGGCTTCTCACCGGGTGCTTTTAGAGTCGCTCGAGAGCCAGGGAGTTCTGTTCGGGAGCATTTCTCAACTCGTGCAGGACCACGATGATCTTGTTAAGGAATTGCTTTCACGCTGCCAGTCTCATCCGGAGAGTGATCGATTTACGGCACTCAACGATGCCTGCTGGTCGGGTGGGCACCTGCTTTACGTGCCTCGTGGCGTGGCCATTGAGGAGCCGATTCACCTGCACTCGGTGCTGTCCGACGGGGGGGTGGACCTGGCGCAGACGATGATCGTTCTTGAAGAGGGGGCAAGTGCCACGGTGCTGGCTGAGATGAACTCCCTGGGTGAGAGTGAGGCCGGCCTTCACTGCGGCCGCCTGGAAATGATGCTCGGTGCAGGTGCCAACCTCCGCTATATTAACTTGCAGAACTGGTCCGATGCGACATGGCACTTTGCACGGCATAATGCCCGGCTCGGGCAGGATGCCTCGTTGCAATGGACCTCGGCGGCGATGGGAAGCCGGCTCTCCAAGGTGAACCAGCACGTGATGCTCGACGGCAAGGGTGCCAATTGCCAGGTCAACGGAGTGCTTTTCACCGAGGGAAAGCAACACCTTTCCTACCACACGCTTCAACATCACACTGCCCCTGGTTGCCGGAGCGACTTTCTCTACAAGTCAGCACTCCAGGATCGTTCGAGAACTGTCTGGCGAGGGATGATTAAGGTCGATCCAGCCGGACAGCAGACCAATGGCTACCAGCGCAATGACAACCTGCTTCTGAGCAACCAAGCACGGGCCGATTCCATTCCCGGGCTGGAAATCGAGGCCGATGATGTGCGCTGCACACATGGCTCCACGACCAGCCAGGTGGACGAGGAATTGATCTTCTATGCGAATTGCCGGGGGCTGGCTCGTGGCGAAGCGGTTCGCTTGATTGTCTCGGGATTTTTCCAGCAGATCTTTGACAGGATCACGGTTCCCAGTGTGCGGGATGCACTTGCTGAGGCAATTGCCCGCCGGGTACGAGAGTTCGAGTAGATCCGATTACTGTTCCGGGGATGAGGAGCTGCCTGCCGATGTCAGATTTCACCAGGGTTGCAAACACCTCGGATATTCCGGACCCGGGAACGATGTTGGTTGAACTGGAAGACAGAATCGTGGTGCTGGTACATGTGGATGGCCAGTATTACTGCCTGGATGACGTCTGTAC
>JAPYUD010000323.1:0-2859 GCA_029936215.1 Pirellulaceae bacterium
ACCAGATGGTCCAGACAATCCCGCGCTGGTGTAACCGGGAAGCCAGGGACTGGTGATCACCTCCCGCTGGCTGGTCGCTGTTGATTACTGAGGACATCTGTGGTTTCCCAGGCAACGCCTGTTACTTGTCGTCCATCACACGTACCACCAGCGCCGAGGGGTGACGTCGCGAGTGGTAGACTCGCTGGATGGCTGGCTGGAAATCCCTCTCATCGGCCAGGAAGATATTGGGGACGTACGTCTGCGGGTTACGGTCTACCAGCGGAAACCAGCTGCTCTGCACCTGGATCATAATCCGGTGTCCTTTCTGGAAACAATGGTGCATGTCCAACAACCGCAGCTTGATTCGGGTTGGCCTGTCCGCCACCATTGGCTGGGGTTTGCTGAAGTCGTTACGGTACCGACAGCGAATCACCTCGCTCCGGATCATCATCTGGTTCCCCCCCATCGAGCTCAGCGGGGGGGTGTACTTGTGATTCTTCGCGTCGGCTGGAAACTGGTCGACAAGCTTGACCACCAGGTCACAGTCACCCCCCGAGGTGGAGATCCACAAGTCTGCCAGCATCGTACCGGTCAGCGTGACATCCTCCTCGAGTACCGCTGTCTGGTAAACGAGCACATCCGGTCGCCGGCTGGCGAATCGCTGGTCATCGGTCATGTACTCCCGCGTCATCCCGGGGGTGATTGTCTCGGTATAGGGAACCGGGTGGGCCGGATCACTCAGGTACTGGTCAAATTCGATTTCATCTTTTTGGGATTCAAACGTGAGCCCCCCACCGTCTGCCAGGTAGAGTGTTTTCTCGCTGGAGGCCAACGGCGGCCAGTGGTCAAACTTCCTCCACTGGTTGCTACCAGTCTCAAAAACATAAGCCTCGGGGAGTTCCGGATCGGGACCATCCTTGAGATGGTGCTTGAAAAACGGCAACTCGATCTGCTCCCGGTAAAAATCAGACGTGTTGCTTCCAAAGTAAGCGGTACCGAGGTGGTCTCCGCCGGAACGGGCCCAGCCACCGTGGGCCCAGGGTCCAACTACCAGCGTGTTGGAGATGCCCGGGTTCTTCTCTTCCACGCTGCGATAAACCTCGAACGAACCGTAAAGGTCCTCGGCGTCATACCAGCCGGTCACCAGCATCACCGGGCAACGAATATTGTGCAGGTGTGGCAGAAGGTTCTTCCGCTTCCAGAAATCGTCGTAATCCGGATGCTCGATCATCTTGTTCCAGAATTCGACCTTTCCCTCCAGGAACATGATGTCCACGTTGATCATCGGCCCCACGTCCATGAACAACTGGTAACCATCCTGCGTGGGATACTTGAAGGAGGGAGGCCGCTCGGTAATCAGACCGCTTCGCTCCTGGGCATTGGAGGAAAGCCAGCGAAAGGCGTGGGCCAGGAAAAAAGCTCCGTGGTGGATGAAGTCGTCGAAGTACCAGTTGGCGACAGGCGCCTGCGGTGAAATGGCAGCGATCGCCGGATGCGAGTCAATCGCCCCGGCAATCGAATAAAACCCCGGGTAGGAGATCCCGGTAATCCCTACGCGCCCGTTATGGTTGGGGACGTTTTCAAGTAACCACTCGATCGTGTCATAGGTATCACTGCTCTCATCAATCTGCTCCGGCGTTTTCTTCCTGTCGATATGCGGCGTGACATGAACGAAGGTACCGCCTGACTGGTAGCGGCCACGTACATCCTGGTAGACAAAGATAAACCCCTCCTCGGCAAACAACCTGCTTGGCCCCAGCCGCTCAGGGTACTTGTCCTCACCATAAGGAGCCGATCGATAAGGTGTCCGCTTCATCAGGATCGGGTACTTGTGCGACATATCTCGCGGACGGTAGACCGCCGTGAATAACTCCACCCCATCACGCATCGTGATCCGGTGCTCACTCTTGATGTATTTCTCCACCCAGGGGTTCTTTGTTTCCTTCGCCTGCTCCTGCCCGGCAACGAGTGGTACAAAGACAAGGCCAGCAAGAACACAAAGCACCAGGGTACGGGTGGGACAATTCATCTTTTTCTCCTTGGCATGCGGAAGCCGGGGGCCGGGCGAAAAACGACATTGTAACGTTCCACGTAAGGGGTGTGTCTTACCAGCTACAGAAGATTCCATCCCGCAGCGGCAGCCCAGTTGCCCCACCTTACTCCCCTTTTTCTCTTTCTTCCCTCATCCCCCTTTCCCCAAAAAGCCGATCCCAAGTAGGATGGGAATCTTTGTTTCACCCTACCCGGATGCCCAGACGGAGCGACCTCCCACTACGGCCGAAAAAGTGGCTTTTTCGGCTTGAATTTAACCAACTCCATTACCCAAACTGGAACTGCGTACAGTACTCCAGGCGACACGAGAAGTACCATGAGTCTCGAAAATCTGCGGAATATTGGAATCTCCGCCCATATCGATTCCGGCAAGACGACGCTCAGTGAGCGAATCCTCTTTTACGCCGGGCGGATCCACAAGATGCAGGAAGTCCGTGGCAGCGGCGACGGGGCGACGATGGACCACATGGAGCTGGAGAAGGAACGCGGGATCACGATCACCAGCGCGGCCACCAACGTCTCCTGGAAAGACCATTCGATCAACCTGATTGATACTCCTGGACACGTTGATTTCACGGTCGAGGTGGAGCGGAGCCTGCGAGTGCTCGATGGTGCGGTGCTGGTCCTTTGTGGAGTGGGGGGAGTACAGTCCCAGTCCTTGACCGTGGACAGGCAGATCAACCGATACCACGTCCCTCGCCTGGTGTTCATTAACAAGCTGGACCGGACCGGTGCAGATCCGTTACGAGTGGCCGAGGAAGTTCGTGAAAAGCTCGGCTCGGATGCGATCATGATGCAACTGCCAATTGGTCTTGCCGAGCAGTT
>JAPYUD010000323.1:2869-4661 GCA_029936215.1 Pirellulaceae bacterium
GTTCGAGGGAGTCATCGACCTGGTCACCATGCGGGCACTTTACTTCGACGGCGAGCATGGTGAAATTATCCGCGAGGAAGCGATTCCTGACGCGATGCACGAGGAGGCAGAGGCTGCTCGGATAGCGATGCTGGAACGCCTGGCAATGTACAGTGACGAGCTGATGGAGCAACTGCTCAACGAGAAGGAGATTAGCGAGGAGCTCATTCACCAGGTGACCCGGCAGGCGGTTCAGCAACTCGATGCAGCTCCCGTCTTTCTGGGAAGTGCTTTCAAGAACAAGGGGGTCCAGGCGTTGCTCGACGCCGTCATCCGTTACCTCCCCTCTCCCCTGGAGCGAAAAATCACAGCCAGTCGCTGCGACGACCCCGAGCAGCCAGTTGCACTCACTGCCAATGCCGGCGACAGCTTCGTGGGGATGGCTTTCAAGCTGGTGGACGACGCCTTTGGCCAGTTGACTTTCATGCGGATCTACCAGGGAACGGTTTCCAAGGGAGAAACCTACTTCAACCAGCGGACCGGCCGGAAGGAACGCTTCAGCCGCATCTACCGCATGCATTCGGACAAGCGAGTCGAGATCGACGAGGCCACGGCCGGGGATATTGTCGCCGTCATGGGCGTCGATGCGGCGAGTGGTGACACCTATGCCAGCGAGCGAGACTACTGCACGCTCGAGAGCATCTACGTACCCCCACCAGTGATCACGATCGCGGTCAATCCGGAGAACCGCAATGATGCAGACCGGCTTGGCAAGGCGCTTGCCCGCTTTCGCAAGGAAGACCCGACATTCCAGGTCCGCAGTGACCAGGAGTCCGGCGAGATCCTGATCGCCGGCATGGGAGAACTCCACCTGGAAGTCTACCTGGAACGGATCCGTCGCGAGTACCAGGTGGTGGTCCAGGCAAGCCCTCCCCAGGTAAGTTACCGCGAGGCTCCCACCGTGGCAGTCAAGTACAACTACAAGCACAAGAAGCAGACCGGGGGATCCGGACAGTACGCCCATATCATCGGCAACTTCGAACCCATTCCCCAGCCATCGGAACTGGAGTTCGAGTTCGAGGAGAACGTCGTTGGAGGCCGCGTCCCGAAACAGTTTATCCCGTCAGTCCAGAAGGGCTTTCGTGAGTGCCTGCTCAAGGGACCGCTGGCCGAATTCCCGGTGATCGGACTCAAGACGACACTCGACGATGGTTCCTTTCACGACGTCGACAGCAGCGACAAGGCCTTCCAGACGTGCGCCCGGGGGTGCTTCCGCGAGACTTTCAAGAAAACGAAGCCGGTGCTGCTCGAGCCGATCATGAAAGTCGAGGTCGAGTGTCCCGAGTCATACCAGGGGGCAATCACCGGTGACCTGTCAAGCCGACGCGGCATCATTGGATCCACCGGCATGCTGGGCAAGGGAATCCTGATCAGTGGCCAGGTTCCACTGGCAGAAACGTTTGGCTATGCCACGGACCTGCGCAGCCTGACACAGGGACAGGGAACCTTCACCCTGGAACTGCACACCTACCGGCGCGTTCCTGCCAGTATCCAGCGGGAGATCATTGCCGAGCGGGCCGAGCAGAAAATGGCACCTGCCTGAGCTGGTTTTTGAAGGCAGAGACCGGTAACCTCTAACCGGTAACCTCTCACTTCTCACCTCTCACCACGGGCAAAACATGCCAATCCATCGACGAGAGTTTCTTCGTGACGTCGCAATCGGCTCCCTGCTCCTGCCGTCGTTTGCCACAGCCGCAGTGGCGGACCCGATCGAGAAAAAGAAGTGCACGCTGCTTGGCAAGCACCTCCTTCC
>JAPYUD010000324.1:0-4648 GCA_029936215.1 Pirellulaceae bacterium
GGTCGAGTTACTGGTGGTGATCGCCATCATCGGCATCCTGATGGGACTTCTTCTGCCGGCGATTGGCTATGTGCGAGCACTCGCTCGCCGGACGACCTGCTCGAACAACATCCGCGAACTGACCAAGGGGGTGATGATGTTCGAGACAACCAAGAAGCGATTCCCGGGACACCGTGAGAGAACACCCGGTCTCGATGGGATCTTGAACACGGCCGATGACATCCACTTTTCCTGGATTGCGAGGGTTCTTCCCTACATCGACCAGCAACCTGTGTACGACCGATGGCCGCCCGCTGCTTCTGCATTTATTGATCCACCTGGTCCGGTAGGCGCGAGCTTCCCCCCGGCTATTGACCTTCTTCGCTGTGCCGATGACAGGACACTCGAGGCGGAGGTCCCGGTGGGACAAGTCAGTTCGACCTTCAAGTGGACCAATCGCCCCCCCTGGACGTCCTATGTTGGTAATGGCGGCTTCCTGCCACTCCCAACAGACCCAGAACCCCTTTCCTTCCCGGCAGCAGGGACATTCAATTACGGCAATTATCTCGGCTGGGCAAATCGGAAAGCCAACGGGATATTCCTTGACCGGGTCATCAATCCCTCGGCAAAAATCACCCTGACTGATTTGAGGGATGGCGCGGGAAGCACGTTGATGCTGAGTGAGAACCTGCAGGCGGGTTACTGGCACAGCGTGGCAGACTACGTGATCGAATCCCCCCAGCCACTCTGGAATGCTCAACGTCGAACGCGTCTTGACACCACCTTCGTCTGGCTCTTCCGGGGTGCTGCGAACTCTGAAAACCTGCGTTCCGGTTCCATTGCACCGGTGATCCCGGAGATCCGGATCAACGGGGGACTGAATATGATTATCGGAGACGTAACCAAGAATGAGGACCAGCGGGTGAGGATCGATGACTTTCTCTACCCCTGCACTGCTATCTCGGCACGACCATCCAGCCTCCATGGGGACGTGGTTGTCGTCTCTTTTGCAGATGGCCATACACAGTTGATGAGCCAGGACATCAATTACCAGGTTTACCAGTCACTGATGACACCGGACAACACCAAGTCCGACATGCCGTACCGGGGTCATCTACTCAAGAGTGAGGACTTTACCAACTAGCTCACTCCCTGCCGCCCGGCATTCATTTCTTGCCCTGGGAACGCTGTGCCTGGAAGAAGCGGCTGAGGATCTCGCCGCAGGCCGGAGCCAGCACCCCGGCGGTGGTCTCCACCTGGTGGTTCAATCGGCTATCGGCCATCGTCTGGAAAAGTGACTCGACCGCTCCGGCCTTGCAGTCGGCCGCACCGTAAACGAGCCGTCCCAGGCGAGCCTGGAGAATCGCCCCGGCACACATCAGGCAGGGTTCCAGCGTGACGTAAAGAGTACAGTTCTCCAGTCGCCAGTCGCCGATCGCCTCGGCCGCCTGCGTGATCGCGATCATCTCGGCATGGGCTGTCGGATCATTTAACTGCTCTCGCTGGTTGTGAGCCAGGGCAATGACTCTTTCCCCATGGACGATCAACGCGCCGACCGGCACCTCGTCCGCCTCGGCTGCCTGCTGGGCCTGGGCAAGGGCCACCTTCATGTAGTGCTCATCCATGGAGTCACCTGGAGCGAAGCTGTCGAATCTGGATACTGCGAAGCGCAGCGCGGGTCTCCCACGTGGAAATCCCCAGCGGCTGGGAAAGATCGACCTCGTTTCGGGTGGAAATCTCCCGGCCCACGATGTTCTGATCGACCACTCGCTTGCCGTCAATCCAGGCCTGGATGCGGCGGGCAGTGACCCTGACCCGGATCTGGTACCAGCGTCCTGTCTCGAAACTCATGTAGCGGGTTGTCTTGTTCTCCGAGGCATCCTTACCGTCGATACTGGAGAGTCCCACCACGGCTCCGGCCCATCCACCAACAATGAAACTGCAAAAGGAATCCTGGACCGGGAAAGTGAGCCCGCAAAAGAAATCGACCCCGTCAACTCGCTTCGCTTCCAGCTGAATCTCGTAGTCCGTTGTCGGCAGCGGGCCGGTATAGGTAATGCCAGACATGGAGGATCCAAAGTCCATCTGGATCTCCCCCTCGCTGATCTCTATTTCTCCCTCACCACCAAAATTCGTCTTCTTCCACGAGTCCAGTGTCTTTCCGTCAAACAGGGGAGTCCACTGGCGGATGGAACGACGCTCGGCACCGGCCGGTGTTAAATACAGGCTGGCAAGCAGCGTGATGCCGATCCCCACCAGGCATGATGAAATCCTGGCCAGTTTCGGTTTCCGTTCAATACCCATGAGACCCTCGCGTGTTGGAGCAAGTCGGCGATCAAGAACCACGACAACCAAATGTCGTGAATGCCGGCAGAGATTTCAACCCTCCGCGGAGGATTGTCGGCCTGATCTTACTTGTTGAGGATCAGCTTCCCCTGGCGGGTGACTCGCAACTGGTAGGTCTTACCCCCGTGTTCAATCCATACCATCTCGCTGCCCTGAAGGATATCGCTGGATTTCCAGACAGGGGGCTTTCCGGTGGGAGATGCCTGATCTCCAGCTGGTTCTCCATTTCCAGCAGGGGTGTTTTCACGATCAGTCATTGTTTCGTTTCGTCGAACAGGCAGGTTCTACCGAACCAGCTGGAAAGAAACTGGCAGCAACACCGTCATCGGAGCAGGACGACCATCCTTTCGGCCAGGAGCAAATCGCCAGTCACTGACGGCTGCCATGGCTGCCTGGTCAAGCCGGGAATGGCCAGAGGAGGTCTGGATGTCAATTGCCAGGACCCTTCCGGCTGCGGACACGTCAACTCGCAGCATGACCTTGCCCTCAATTCCCCTGCTAATCAATTCCCGAGGATACTCGGGTTGTCGGCGAGCGCGGATACTGGGAGGAACTTCCTTCCCGGTGGAACCCTCGCTCAGGGCTGTGCGGCTGGCATTTACCGGTAACTTCACCGTGTGTTGACTCGGAGGCCTGGCGTGTGACTGCCGAGGAAGGACACCTGGCTCACTCTGCAGCTGGGATGTTTCTTCCACGGACCGGGATGCAACCTTCGGACGCGGCATGTCTGGCTCTACGGAAACATCCTTGACCTGTTGTTGCCGCAGCGAGGAATCTGTTTCGCGACGCAGAACAGACCGGACCAGTTCGCCCTGTTGCACTGTTTTCCTGTCAGCCGGGGCGGCAAGATCAATCGCAACGGCTGGCGGCAATCGGAATTCCGACTGCCGCTGAATCAAACGTGTCTCATGCATCTCCGCCTGCTGCTGGTCCGTGGTCTTTTGCAACTCGGGGGGAACAACAGAAGGTTCCACCTCTGGTGAAGCGAGCGGTGGCATTTCCATCGGCGGGTCAACCCGGGGAACAGATTCGATCGGCTCCAGTTCCTCTTCCAGCGGGGGTCGCACGGCAGCTGCCAGCTGAAGCGAAACAGTTGTCTTTCCCCGCTCTTGCTGCCAGAGCTCAGGGGCGGTTATCTCCTCGCCCCCCAGGTGGCCAATCGCCAGGTGGCCAAGCAGGCTCGCTGCCAGCAAAAGGAAAAAGAGGCTGTCTTGTCGAAGAAGTCGTTTCATTGAGCGAACATCCGGTCAGGCGGGAGCATGGAGAGTGTGGCCTTATCCAAGCAAGCCAAGTCTACAGTAATGAGACTTTGTGTCAACAGGATGAGGGCTGTGGGGCACTGTTTTTCCCGATCCTCCAGGCGATGCCCGAAGGATGGGAAAAAAGTACATTCCCTCTTAAAAAGAATTGCTTTTCTTGGTTTCCGAACCAGCTATTTGTTCGCACCACCCATTGACAGGATTTCTCGAAGTTACAAATATGATACTCATTCTCATTAAGGAAATGCGGCCAGGCATCGACGTATGGGCTGTAGAAACCTGTCGTTGTCCTATATTTTGTTAGGTGTTTCGGATCACAAGCGAGTTTTTTCTGGGCGATAGCTAAGCGATGTGGGGATACACATTTAACGATCTCTTTGTCCGTGGCGGCTTCGTCATGTACCCGCTACTGGCCTGCAGCATTGTGTCGGTCTGTGTTGCGGTCGAACGTATCATCGTATTTCTCTTTCGCGCCGGATCCTATCGCCAGCTTTCCGATCAGCTGGGGGATCGACTCAAGGGCGACAGTGTGGAAGAGGTCCGCAGCTGGTTGCAGCAGCGCCGAACGCCCCTGGCAGGCGTCGCTGACAGTTACCTTGAACACCTGGGCCGCAACGAGCAGCTCCGGGGCGAGCTGGTGGGCAAAAAGGCATCCCAGCAGATAACGCTCCTGGAGCGGCGGATTTCCTGGCTCTCGGTCATCGGCCACCTGGCACCCATGATTGGTTTACTTGGGACGGTCTGGGGCCTGGTAGACGCCTTTCACCAGATCGACTCACAGGATGGAAATGTTCAGCCAAGCGACCTGGCATCCGGGATCTGGCAGGCACTTCTGACCACTGTTTTCGGGTTGATCGTTGCGTTACCGACCCTGGCCATCTACCACTTTCTCGACAACCGCGTAGCAGCGATTACTCTTCAGATGGAATGGCTGGTCGCCGAGCTCAACTGCTGGCTCGACGGCACGTCCTCGGAATCAGATCCCGCCGAGCCAACGGATGGGTTGGAGGGCGATTCATGAAAATCGTTCGACAACGCAAACCACACATGAGGATGGAGATGAG
>JAPYUD010000325.1:0-4641 GCA_029936215.1 Pirellulaceae bacterium
GCCTGTGGCGGCATGTACACCGCAAACACGATGGCCAGCGCCATCGAGGCAATGGGCATGTCGCTCCCCTACAGCGCCTCGATCCCTGCCGAGGATCCGGACAAGCTTGATGAGTGCCTGAGAGCGGGCCAGGCAATCCTGCACTTGTTGGAAAAGGACATCAAGCCTCGTGATATCATGACCCGGGCTGCTTTCGAAAACGCCATGGTGGTGGTGATGGCGCTCGGAGGATCGACCAATGCCGTGCTTCACCTGATCGCCATTGCCCGCAGTGTGGATGTGGACCTGACGATTGATGACTTCCAGTCGGTCAGCGACCGCGTTCCTTTCCTGGCCGATCTGAAGCCAAGTGGCAAGTACGTCCAGGAAGACTTGCACACGGTGGGAGGGACTCCTGGCGTGATGAAGTACCTGCTGGCCGAGGGATTGCTCGACGGTGACTGCCTGACTGTCACCGGCCGGACGATTGCCGAGAACCTGGAGTCCGCAGGCGACCTGGCCGAGGGCCAGGACGTGATCAGGACACTCCAGAATCCCATCAAGGCCTCCGGGCACCTGCAGATCCTCAAGGGCAACCTGGCCCCGGAGGGTGCCGTGGCCAAGATCACCGGCAAGGAGGGACTGGTCTTTACCGGCACCGCCAACGTCTTTGACTCGGAAGAGGAGATGCTCGCTGCCCTGGAACAGAAACAGATCCAGAAGGGGAACGTGGTGATCATCCGCTACGAGGGCCCCCTGGGAGGCCCCGGGATGCCCGAGATGCTGACTCCCACCTCCGCCATCATGGGTGCCGGGCTCGGAGGGGATGTCGCGCTAATGACCGATGGCCGCTTCTCGGGCGGGTCGCATGGTTTTATCGTCGGCCACGTGACCCCCGAAGCACAGCTGGGAGGCCCGCTGGCACTGGTCGAGAACGGGGATTCAATCACCATCGACGCAGAAAATAATCGCATTGATATCGCCCTTGGCGAGGAGGAACTGGAGGCTCGACGAGCCAACTGGACCGCTCCGCCGCTGAAGGCCACTCGCGGGACGCTTTACAAGTACATCAAGAACGTCAAGTCCGCATCGGAAGGATGCGTCACCGACGAGTAAAAAACGGAAAAGGACAACACATCATGAGCACGCTCGAAGTCCTGATCGAGAGTTTCGCCTTCAACCGCGGCCGGGTGCTAACGCTGCTGGACGATATTGACCAGCTGGAAAACCCGGCCAAGGCATTCGGCTGGCGTCCCGGTGACGGGCGAGCCCACATCGCCTGGCAGTTGATGCACCTGGGAATCAGCGAGGAGATCTTCGCCACCGAGTGGCTCAGGGCACTCGATGAATCCCCCCACCGTGAGATCTGGGATCGATTTCGTGGTGGAAGCACGCCCGACGACGACATCCCCAGCTCAGATGAGATCCGCACCGTGCTGGCCGACGGTCGGCGGCAGCTGCTCGACGCGTTGGCCGATTACGACGACAGCCAGCTCGGCGACATTATCTGGCACCATCCGCGGATGAAAACGGATCTCTCGCTGCTGACCATCCTGCATATCATCGGCTACCACGAAGGCCATCACCAGGGCCAGGCCCACATCACGCTGAACCTCTACAAGGCAAGCCAGGTGTGAAGTAAACCAGGCTGACAAGATCCCTAGCCGATCACCTCGCGGCGTTGCTTGACGTAGTCCCAGATGACGTAACGGTCCAAGTCACCACCGGCCGTAAAGAAAACACGTCCGGTCGTCTGCTCCGCCATGCGGTAGGCAAAGCGAATATCCTCCTCCGACTGGGACCAGCTGGGAACGAGGAAGATATTGATCGTGATCCCCTCCTGCGCGCAAAGCCGACTTTCGCGCATCGTCGCTTCCTCGGTAAGCGGATCCGGCGGGTAGAGCATGTAGAGCCAGTTCTGATCAAAATGTGCAGTCGGCAGGCCGTCGGTGATCAGGATCACCTGCCGGTTGGGTGTGTCCTTGCTGGCAAGAAACTGCCGGGCCAGCTGCAAGCTGTGCTGGATGTTGGTGAAGTGGGGCGGCACCTGGTATTGGCTGATCTCCTGCTGGCTCATGTCGACCTTGAAACGAACCACCGGATCCGTGATCGTGACCGGCTTGGGCATCAGCTCCACGATCTCGCCCGGCTGGCAGGGGCTGGCAAAAGTGGCCATCTCGATAAACTGCAGGTAATCTCCCGGGTACTCACTGTGAATCAGCCCTTCCAGAGCCAGCGCCATCCGCTTGACGTTGATGTACTGGCCCTCGTGGCGCATCGAACCGCTCATGTCCATGATCACCGTGGTCGCGCACTTGGGATTATTCCGAGACTGGTGGACCTCGATATCCCGCGGCTCCAGTCGCAGCGGCCCTGGTTTCTCCTGCCGCAAGAGCGCGTTGATGAAAGACTGGGGAATATCCATCTGGGCCAGGCTATCGCCGAACTCGTAGGGTTTGGTCTGCTGCATCTCCACCGCCCCATCGCCAACTACCGGTCCCTGGTGACGACCTGTACGAGAGGCCTCCAGGTCCGAGAAGATGCGGGCGAGCAACGTGCCCTGGAAAATCCGGTATGCCTGGGGGGTAAGCTGAAAAACGCCATGCTCGTGCGCCAGTCCCTGCTGCTCGGCCATCTCGGCAAGGTAGTCCTCCACCAGTTGCTGCACCTGGCCAAGCTGCTCCATGTCCCCCTGTTCCACGAACTCTGCCAGAGCCTCCATGTCGATCACGTAGATCTGGGCATTTTCTCGAGCCTCCTGGATCTGCTCGATAAGTTCATCGAGCTTTTCCAGCTCCTCCTTGATCGCCAGTGCCTGCTCGACCGTGAGCGGCGTGGCACCATGGAATTCGTAGCGGGAATCGAGTTCCTCCAGCTGGTACTGGTTGCCAAGCGTTTCGATCAGCCGCACCAGTTCACGGGCAAACGGTCCCCGTTCATCCTCCAGCTGGTACCAGAGCCCTTCCAGCTTGTAGATCTGCTGATCCAGGATCGCCCGCTCGTACTGGTCGGCCAGTGAAGTGGGAGCCTGGGCGGAAAATGCCTGCTGCTCGTAGTCCCTGTGGACGGTTTCGACGACCGAGTCAGTTTCGTAGGTTGCCAGGATCTTTCGCCTGCGTTCAAGCAGGATGGCCAGGATCGCCTCCAGGCTGGGCCCCAGGCCGGCAATCTGGCTGGGGTCGATATGGATCGCGCGGGCCAGCTCCTCGGGCGTCAGTTCCCGCTGCCGGCCGAAGGTGAGCATGTGCTCGAAGGCAGAGGAGACAACATCGGTGGGCGGCTGGGTCGGGCTGGGAAACCGCCGTGGATCGTAACGCTGGTAAACGTGGATAATTCCGCCCGTCACCGGCGTCACTCCCAGCAGGCGTCCTGTTTAGTACTGATTCCAGCGGTCCTCGTCGGCGGCCAGCTGATCGACCAGGTCGGTCAACTCGTCGGCATCCTCCTGCATATCGTACTGCCGATCGTCCGATCGGGCCAGCAGCGGCTGCGGCTGCCAGGCCTGCGTCCGCATCGCATCGTCTACCGCCTGCTGGTAAACCACCGGCTCACCACGGCCTGGAATGTTCCAGCTGGACAGGGACAGGCGAGCTGGCAGCGTGCTGGCCAGCGGAGGTCTGAAGACAGAATCCAGCTGGAACGCCAGGGCAACTGCCTCTCCTTCCGGCTCGCCACCGGATGGATCAGGAAGTATGGCAAGCTGGTAACTGCCGTAATTGATCTTGCCGTTGGGAACGTCAGAGACAATCAAACCCAGAGAGACTGCAAGATCCCTGGCCGCCTGGGGGATCGGCTGGTCCGCCTCGTTGGCAACAAAATTGACGACCCCCGTTGCGGTTGCCACCATCGGGACCTTGAAAAACTCTCGTTCTCCACCAGCGAGATCCACAGAATTACTCGCCGCACCAACCTCGTCAATGACCTCCACCGAACCGGCAACCAGCGAGGCAAACTGAGTCACGCTCTGGTACGGTGCAGTAAAATCAGGAGCCGCAGTAATGGCAACCAGTCCTGCCTGGTAATTGATATCGAAATAGGCGGCAAAAACACCGCTGGACTGCAGGTCCATCACGTAACTGGCCAGGAAGAAAGACTCACCCACATTCACCTGATCGAGGACAGTGCCACTGCTGTCGATCGGCACAATGCGGATTTGCATCAACGGCTGCTGTGTCTGGTTGATTTCCTGAACCATTGTGAGAATGTCCAGCTCAGAAAACACACCGTCACGATTGGTATCCTTAAACGGTGCCACAAGTGGGCGGCTTCTCGGTACCGGTAATACCTGACTCCCTTCCGTGTTGAGCAATTCAATTAGCAATAGCACGTCCGAGGTGTTTGCCTTGCCATCATCATTCACGTCCAGGGGCATGATGCCATTGTGCCAGGGGAATGCTGTCGCAACCTGCAACGTGACCGTGGAGATATTGCTCACCAGATCGCCGTCATCGACCCGGTAGGTAAAGAAATCAGTGCGGTTGAAGTTCGTATCCGGTGTGTAATTAAAACTGCCATCCGTGTTCAGGACGAGAGCACCAAAAGTCGGCTCTCGCACCAATGAATAAGTCAGGCTGCTACTATCGATGTCGACAACAAGAGTCACCAGGCCCGTTGCCGTTGCCACCGTCAACGTCGTGTTCTCCGTCGGCTGGTAGAAACCGT
>JAPYUD010000326.1:0-4641 GCA_029936215.1 Pirellulaceae bacterium
TATTTGGCCATGGTTATGGCCATCGCCAGGCCACGGCTTTTGAAACTGCCGGTTGGGAGTTGTGATTCATCTTTCACCAGAAGTCCTGGCACGTCCAGCGCCTTCCCAAGCCGGGGACATTCGAGCAGCGGGGACATCCCCTCTCCAAGGGTCACAATATCAGCAAGCGTGCGGTTGGGAAGAAGTTCGTTATACCGCCACATCGTCGGTTCGCGGCGAGAAATATCATCAGGGGTAACGGTGGCCTTGATGGAATCAAGATCATATCGGACCCAGATCGGACGCCCGTCGTGCAATGTCTGAAGGCAGTCGGAATCCAGGCGAGTGCCATCGATTGCACTCTCGAGGTGGGTTACGTGGCACTCCGTGTTGCTTGTCGTTTCCTGCATGCTTGTGTCCGTTTAATTGTTAGGAGTTTCTTCCTATGCCCCTGGCAATAGGGAGAGAATGAACGGTGAGAGTTTCACCCATGCCGTCCAAGCTCCAGTGATCAGCATTCCAATAGCAGAGACCCAGAGTAAGATATCCCACGCCAGGTGCGGCGTAAGTCTCTCGTCAAACCGCCGGTAACGAAAGTAGAGGGCTGCCGAACCGATCATCGGTAGCACAATCGACTGCATGACACCACTTGCGAGAATCACCTTGTCGGGAGCAAAATCCGCAAGAAAACTAATCAGGCAGAGCCCCGGAAGGACGGCACAAAGAATCTTGACCATGCGGCGGTAGTTCTTTTCGCTCGGCTCGATGAAACCAAGTGTTCGGATCGCATCCGAGGCCACGCGTGACAGGCTTGCGTTGGCAACAAAAAACGTCGAGTAGAGAACAGCAAAGGCACCAAAGAGGAACAGCATCTGGGCTGCAGAGCCAAATACAGGTTCATACATCACCGCCAAATAACGAATCATTTCATTCTTTTCCGGGTCGAGTCCCGTTCGCCCGAGTATGGCGGCTCCAAGCAGGAAGAATGCGATCGTTGCAAAGGTGTAAACGACCATGGACGCCCAGGCATCCCATTGCATCACCCGCATCCAGCCCCGGGCCCGACGTTCCCATTCGGGCGTCATTTCGCGCGGGCCAGTGAATTTCGCGTAACCTTTTTCCAGGCACCAATAGGGGTACGCGACGAGTTCTGATGCCCCTACACCAATGATTCCGAAGGTAGCCAGGGCCGTAGCGATAGCACCCTCCCTCTCGGGAAGGGCCAGGCTAAATCCGTATTTGATGTCTTCGAACGTGACCGCCCATTCTGGGTTACCCTGCAGCCTGAAGAGGTTGTAAACGGTAATGAATGTGAAGAGGCCGACCATTGCCGTCGAGAACGATTGGATCAATCCATACTTCCCGTAAACCAACATGACAATCGTCACCACGGTGATGAGCGTTGCCCATAATTTCGCGTCCGGGGATACCGGAGGCTTACCACCAAGCTCGTTGTACCTTTCTTCTCCAAGGTCACTTCGCAGAAGCAGGTCCGCCTCGGCCACCCTGGTCTTCAAATCGGAAAGCTCGGCACGTAGGGATTCGAGTCGAACCGGATCACTGTCTCCGCTGGCAACAAGTCGACCCACCAACTCTACTTCCTTCACCTTCACTTTCTCCTGCGTCAGCAGGCTGACGTGCTTGTTGTACTCGACACCTCCATTGGTGATTGGAGCGCTAATCGCCAGGGCCTGGCCAACTCCGCCGACAATTCCCCCCAGCTGTGCAAGGCTGAACAGGAACATCAGGAACCATGCCCATACCAACCAGTTACCTTTCCCAATGCGTGGACCAGGTACCTCCACCATCCCCTGCATCGTGGTTTTTCCGTTGATCAACGTGTAGCGGCCAAGCTCCACTTGGACAAAGACCTTGATGATGCACCCCAGGAGGATCAACCAGAGCAGGGAAAAGCCTGCCTGGGCACCCGTCTTCGTCGTGGCAATCAACTCTCCGGATCCGACGATCGAACCCGCGATGATGAGCCCGGGGCCAAGATGGCGGACCACCCCCCGGATCGTTGTCGGGGGTTCCAGGATACCAACCTGATCCGGTTCAGCGTTGTCCTGGGTTGTCGGTTCTTCCGGGGGAGCGTCTGTCCTCTGAGCGTCGCTACTCATATCCAACTCCTCCGGGTCGCCGATTTTGAGCCTGTACGGTAACCGACCCTGCCTGCGATGAAAAGGGTTTGCCCTGAAACTGGGTGTTTCATGACCACGTCGTTGCCTAATCTCCCCAAACTCCCCGCCTTTTTCATTTCCCAGCTGACCTTTCGATCTCTCCGGCAGGCTGCCTCCCTTTCTTCAAGTCGAATCATTCTCTGGACGACATCAAAGACAGGGAAAACATCTTTAAGAGGTAATTTACGATGCGCAGGTTGCTGGGCCCCATGATCGTGCTGTTACCCTTGTTCTTCACCGCTGGGTGCGTAATCTGTGACAGCCCGTTTGACAATCACTACGCGTCAAGTGGCGGAAGCATCGAACGCACCGATCCAGTTAACGGACGAGTGAATTCCGCCTTCGTGCCGACGCCCGCTGCAGCAGATCCGCTCGCACCCTCCGCGCCAGGTGTGCAGGCAGGCTGGTAATTTCTCGGCCGCCCGAACTTTTGGTTTGTTATTCTCGATCCGCCGTCTGAATATAATTTTCGATATTCAGCTCCAGTACATCTAGCGGGACGGCACCTGACCTGAGAACGGCATCGTGGAACCCTCTGACGTCGAACCGATCTCCCAGCCGCTCTTCTGCTCCGCTCCGCAATTCCCGGATCTTTAATTCTCCCATCTTGTATGCCAGCGCCTGTCCGGGCCATGAGATGTAGCGATCCACCTCGGCGGTAATATTGTGCATCGAGAGTGCTGTATTTTCCTTCATGAAATCGATCGCCTGTTTGCGCGTCCATCCCAGGTAGTGCATTCCTGTATCCACAACAAGTCGACACGCACGCCACATTTCGTAACTCAGCCGCCCGAAATCACTGTATGGGTCCTCGTAAAATCCAACTTCAAGGCCGAGCCGCTCGGCATACAGAGCCCATCCCTCAACAAATGCAATAAAACCGGCGTAGCGGCGAAATCGTGGAATCCCCTTCAATTCCTGCTGGATGGCTATCTGCAGGTGGTGCCCAGGTACCGCCTCATGCAGAGAGAGTGCTTCTACTTGGTAGAGTGGACGACCCTTGAGATTGAAAGTATTGATGTAATAAAATCCCGCCCGAGTACCATCCCCTGCCGGTGGGCTGTAATACGCGGCGGTAGTTCTGGGGGCGATATATTCAGGCACAACACGAATCCCGTACGACATCCGTGGAAGAATGCTAAAGAGCCGGGGAAGCTGACCATCCATCCGTTTCAGTACATAGGCGATTTCCTTTTGAAGCTGTTCACCTGTTTTCGCATAGAAACGCTCGTCGGTTCGGAGGAAGGCCAGGAACTCATCAAAGGACCCTTTGAAATCAACTCTGTCGATCACCCCTTCCATCTCGGCACGGATCCGCGCCACCTCGTTCAGGCCAAGCTGGTGAACTTCTTCCGGACTAATATCAAGCGTTGTGAAATGTTGCACCCGATAACGATAGAATTCTCGTCCCTGGGGTAGCGCTGCCGCACCGATGCTTCCCCGGGCCGCGGGGATGTATTCGTCCTTCATGAAGTCGCCAAAAGCCTGGTAGGCTGGGACAACGACTTCCAGAATCGCTTCTTTGATGTCGCCAGTAATGCGTCGGCGTTCGTCGGCATGAAAGCCAATGGGAAATGCCCGTACAGGAGCGTAAAGAAGACTGTTTGAAGGGTCTTCGACAATATGAGGCGTGATTGTGCCCTGGTACCCCTCAAGCACCACGGCCGGCAAGACAATCCCCCGGCGAATTCCCTCACGCATCAGTTCGATCTGTTCTCCAGCGTGGCGACCAAAATCATTCAATCTCGCCACGTAATTGTCGTAGTCCTCCTCATCACCAAGGGGCACGCGTTTCGGTAATTCCGGAAACCAGACATGAAAACCACCACGGTTGGTGATTGGCATAAGGTGACTATTGAATTCGAGTTCCGACACCTCGTCCCTTTGCAGCCGAATGAAGATGTCAAGATTCACCTGGTCCGCCGGAGAAAGGTGTTTTCGATCAATCCGCGTGGCGGTCTCAATAAAACTCCGCCGCCTGGCCAGGCGCCTGTCATAATCGGCAAGGGTTTCGGAACTTAATCGGTCGTCGTTGCGATGATCACCAACACTCGTTGCAAACAGGGGTGACTCGTCCAGTGTGAATTCCCATGCTTCCCCAAAGAGAGAGTGCAGTCGAACGGCCGTTCCCCGGCGTTCGCCTGCAAGCACCGCCGACAGGCAGAGAAATGACAGGGAGAAAGCTAACACCCGGCAGCTGCGCTTCATCGTGAATGTAC
This sequence comes from Pirellulaceae bacterium, assembly GCA_029936215.1. Classification (GTDB taxonomy): domain Bacteria; phylum Planctomycetota; class Planctomycetia; order Pirellulales; family Pirellulaceae; genus SAT2750. Next base: position 4,379 of record JAPYUD010000326.1, read on the forward strand.
CTTATGAGGAACTGTACTGACGCACCGGCAGCGGCTTATGATGCTCGCCGAAGGCCGTTATTATAGAGCGTTTCCAATTCCTGTGTCCCAGGGCAAAAGGACTTAATCATGAACCAATATCACCGTCTCGCGATCGCAATAACGCTCGCCTGGATGCCATCGCTTCGGGCTGACGAAAGGCCCCCGGTGACGGTTACAAATCGCGGCCACCGAGTCCACTTTTCAAGTTACGTGTTTGATGGGCACAATGACCTTCCCTGGGC
>JAPYUD010000327.1:0-4628 GCA_029936215.1 Pirellulaceae bacterium
TCGGCTTCACCCTGATTTCGACGACGCCTAACCCCTGACGATCTCCGCACACGGCCGTCTTCACGCTCTCGGGGAGCTCAGCCCAGGCCTTCCGCAGGAGCCTCAGCCGCTCGTCATCGCCCCTCTCTCGCCGAAATTATCCCCAGTTTGTCCCCAGCGGCGGAGAGAATCTCCGTCTTTCCCCTGAAGACGACCTCCACGTCAAATCTTGTCCCCGCCATTTGGGCATTTTCAAGAATGTCCATCACAAGCGAAAGACTCGTATTTTCCCGGACGGTTTGGGAGAGGCGGTTTTTTCCATGCGCCCCTCTACGAGGCCCTGCGGGCGTTTGCATCCCCAGTTTAAATGGCAACGAAACGGCCCTGGCAGCCATCATGGCATGAGCTGTTTTCCCCCGTTCCACGACATCGGCATTTTCCAAGCACCCAAGAATGGCCCCTTGATCCGTTCATTATGTCGTTTCACCCCCAAATGGGCTGGTTCTGGTTTGAAATAATTGCGAAATGCGATGTACAATAGGCGATCATCAACTCTAAACTAAACGCGAGACGATAAAGCAAGAGGCGTCCGGCCTGGCGGCGCAGGTTCACCGGAGATAATTTTCTCATTTGATTGCGACATTTTCGATTTACAAGAGGACAAGGTTGCATGAAGTTTCTGGCATGTTCCACGCTCGCTTTTCTGTTCGTTAGCACTTCGGTGATCGCCGCCGCACCGGTTGACAGGGTGCTGGAGCGGGAAAACAAGCAATTTGGTGTAACCGTTGAAGCCCAACCGCTGATCGATGACCTGACTTTCCTCCGCCGCATCTCGATTGACCTGATCGGCCGAATCCCCACTTCGGGGGAAATGGACGAGTACCTTTCCTGGCCAACTTCAAAACGGCGCCAGCAGGTGGTCGAGAAGCTCATCAACGACGAACACTTTGCCGATCGCTGGACGGTCTTTTTCGCAGACATGCTGCGACTGCGCAGCAACGTCACCGGTGGATCCGCACTGATTGCCTTTATTCACAATTCGATCAATAACGATCTCCCCTACGACGAACTGGCTCGACGCCTGATTTCCACCAACGGCAAAGCCAACAAGACGCCCGAGGTCGGCTACATCCTCGGCGACAACGTTGATCCATTCGCACTCGCCAGTGTCACGTCGCAGGTTTTCATGGGCATCCGAATTGGTTGTGCCCAGTGTCACGACCATCCATTCGATGTCTGGACACGTGAGGATTTCTATGGCATGGCCGCCTATTTTGGCAAGACACGGCGAATCCAGAGCAACCTGACAAATGTCGTCTACACGACCGAGGACACCCGGAGTGTGGTCATGTGGCCGCCCCAGGATGACCTGGAAGCGTCCAACCGAAAAGCAAAGCAACCGACCTTCCCATTCGAACTGATCTCGGGCAACAAGAAACCGGATTTCATTGTCCGCCTCGACAAACTGCGGACCGAACTGGCCCGCCAGCAAACAGGCACCGACGGTCCCTCCGTGGATGACCTGCTTGCCGAGGGTGCCACCAAGGCTCGCGATCGGGCCAAGGGTAGCCGCCCCGACGCTCTGGATGTGACCGGCGAGGCCAAGACAAACCTGCGTGGCATCGACATCAAGGGTAGCCTCTACCGCCACAGCAAGGATCGACTGGAACTGGCACGCCTGGTGACGAGCCCGCGCAACCCCTACTTTGGCCGGGCATTCGTTAATCGTCTCTGGAAGGAACTCATCGGCCGTGGATTTGTTGAACCGATTGATGATTTCCGCCAGGACAATCCTGCCAGCCACCCCGAAACACTTGCATACCTTTCCGAGGAATTTGTCGCCGGTGGTTACAATTTCCGTCAATTGGTCATGACGATTGTCACCTCCGACATCTACCAGCGGAGCCGCGTACCGAACGGCACGGAGGAGTTGAAGAGACAGAAGCTGGAACATACATTCCTGGCCGCGCCGATGCGACGAATGATGAGCGAATCGCTTTACGACAGTATCGTGACTGCCGGTCACCTCTTTGAATACAAGTACCCCAAGGGTGCCAATAGCCGGATCATCACCGACCAGGTGCGAGTGATGGTCTCCCCAGGGGAACTGGCCCCAGAAGATCCATCCCTTGTTGACCAGCTTACGAAGCCAAAGAAGGGCATGAAAACGAAACAGATGGAAAACGCCGGCTACAACCTGGAGACCGCCATCGAGCTGGATTTCAAGGCACTTCTGAACCAGGACGACGAGGAGGTCGACATTGAGCGGATGCAGGTGATGTCCAAGGAGGAACTGGAAGCCCAGCGAATGCTGGCCGAGCAGCGGATGATTCGATCCGGCGCCAGGTACGAGACCCGCACGGTCAAGCGAGAGGTTGACCTGAATCCCCGATTTAACTCGTCACTACGGATGGCCTCCCCGGCCCCTGCCGGGCATTTCGTCCGGGTCTTTGGCCAGACCTCCCGGGCCGACCTGGGAACACCTCGCCAGCAGGATCCGACCATGCGACAGGCGCTGATGATGCTCAACGGCCGCTTGACCCACGAGGCATCTCGCGTCGGATCACTTGAACCGATCGCCAGGCTCCTCGAGGGCAACACACCTGATATCCCGGCGGCCATTCGACTGGCTTACCGCGAGATCCTGACGCGCGCCCCATCCAGTGACGAGATTCACGATGCCACCGAGATTGTCCAGGGCGCAAACACGCCTCTCGATGGAATGGCGGACCTTCGCTGGGTACTTTTGAACTGCAACGAATTCCGGTTCCTTCCGTAGCACGTGCGACGGCGAGCCAAATAACTATTTCCAAGAGCAAGTGAACGAAAAAGGAGTACTTCCATGGCCATGTCATGTAACGGTTACCGGTTATCAAGACGAGCAATGATGGGTGCGACCAGTGCGTCCATCCTTGGCTTGAGTGTCCGGGACCTGCTCGCATACGAGGGCACGGATCACGAGGCAAAGTGTGAACATGTGATCCTGTTTTGGAATGGCGGGGGCATGACCCACGTTGACACCTGGGATCCGAAGCCTGGCCGACCGGTCCAGGGAGAGTTCTCTCCGATCCAGACCTCCGTTCCTGGAATTCAGATCTCGGAGATCTTCCCCAAGGTCGCCTCGCAGATGAAACACGCGGCATTGATACGATCGATCGCCGGCACCCAGGGTGACCACGGTCGTGCCACTTACAACCTCCAGACCAGTTACCTGCCCGGGGCCAACCTGCGGCACCCAGGCTTTGGGTCTGTCGTGGTACACGAAAAAGAAAACCACAGCGACCTGCCCGCCTACATTTCCATTAGCGGCCAGGCCCCCAGGGCCAGTTACCTGGGACAAAAGTGCGAGGCCTATTACGTTTCCAACCCCGGAGACAAGGACCCCTACCTGGCCTTCCCCGAGGGCATCGCCCAGTTGCGAGGAAACAAGCGTCTGGAAACGCTTGCCCGCTTTAACCAGCGTTTCGGTGCCGGAAATCCTGACCTGCGACTCGCCTCCAGCCAGGAGTCAATCGAGGATGCCGTGCGGCTGATGCGAAGCCCGGCACTCGAAGCATTCGAATTGGCCAAGGTGCCCCAGCAGACGCTCGATCGCTATGGCAATACGGCATTCGGTCGCGGTGCCCTGCTGGCGAAGCGACTGGTCGAGAAGGGTGTTCGTTTCGTCCAGGTGAACCGCGGCGGGTTTGACACCCACAGCAACAACTTCCCCGCCATGGAAGCCCATGGGTCCGTGATGGATCCCGCCCTTGGTTCGCTTGTTGAGGACCTTGCGGCAAGCGGTCTGCTGGAGAAAACAATGGTCATCATGATGAGCGAGTTTGGGCGAACACCTCGCATCAACGATAACGCCGGCCGCGATCAGTGGGCGTCTTGCTTCTGTTGTTTCTTGGGGGGTGGCGGTATCGGGGGTGGCAACGTCGTGGGCACATCGGACGTGGATGCGATGTATCCGGATAAACGACCGGTCAATGTCGCTGACATTCACGCATCGATCTGTCATGCGATGGGGATTGATCCCAACAAGGAGGTGATGACACCCCTGCAGCGACCAATGAAGCTGGTTGACAATGGATCCCCGGTGAACGAACTTTTCACCGGCTAGTCGCCACACAACCGTCAGAACCAGAGTAGGATTACTTGATCAGCGGCTGCGGCTTCCCCAGTTGCAGTGGTTGGCTTTTCGGCATGGAAGCCCGAATGGTCGCGAGACATCTCGCACCACCCCCGGGTAAACAGCGTCATTACTGGCGTCGTTTACGGATGAATCTTGACATCCGGAGTTTTTCCATGCACCCTTCTTACCTCCTCAAACGGCCCCTCGTCTTTAGCTTTAGCTTGCTACTGGCATTCTCTGCCTGGCAGCGCAGCCCGGCCCAGCCGCCAGCCGAAAATGGCGCCGAATCTCCTGATTCCGCCCAGCGGGGGTCGATTGTCGAGGATCGTGCTGCCAGGAAACTCATCGAGGCGGGTGAGGCACGCTACGACGCGGAGGAAATCCCCAAGGCGCTGGAGATCTGGCGATCGGTGATCGAGAGATATCCTCGCAGCCGGGTTCGTTTCACGGCACACATGAAGCTGGGAGATTATTTCCTGGCTCGGGACCGATCCTATGATCGAGCTCGAACTCACTTTGAAGAGGTCTCGGC
>JAPYUD010000002.1:0-2882 GCA_029936215.1 Pirellulaceae bacterium
CAGCCAGTTTTGCTCAAAGCTGTCCGCTGGAAAAAGAGGGTCAAACTTCTCGATCAGGCTGCTCACGGTCGCATTGTCCGGGCGACCAAAACGGACCAGGGTGATCTGCAGCGTGCGGTAAAGCGTGAGCTTCTGAGCGTGATTCAGTTTTGAGAGATCGACGGCGAGCAGGGCAGCCAGCAGCTTGCCCCGCATTTCCAGGTCGACCGGCCCGGTTTGATCATTACGGTGCTGCGGACAGGTGCCAGTGACGCGAGTCAGCGCGAGCAGTGCTTCGACCTGCGTAGCCGGGTTGGAGTCCGAGAGTGCTTGATCAGCCCATGTTTCCGTCGGCTGATGCTCGATTGCCATTCGTGCGGCCCAGCGAATGAGGCGGTCACTATCTTCCAGGTAGGGCCAGGCGGTCTTGACCGCCCTGGGATCCTGTTTTCCATGAAAGGCCTCGAGCATGTGGCGAGTATCCCTGCTCTTGGTCGTTTTCGGTTTGGCCTGCACCAGCGCAGTCGATTCCTTTCCAACATAGGTGACCCGGTACAGTCCAGACTGCACGCGGCGGCCACCAATCGTGAAATACATCGCGCCATCATCCGGGTGAATGATTGCATCGGTAATCGGTAATGGAGCACCGGTGACAAACTCTTCTTTCGTGGCGGTGTAACCAGCACCCTCTGCTTCCAGGTGAACCGCGTAGAGCTTTCCCCATGACCAGTCCAGGGCGTACAGGGCGTTCTGGTATTTTGCCGGGAAGCGAGCGCCATAACCAAAGGTCATTCCGGTCGGAGAACCAGGGCCGATATCCAGGACACCAGGGAGATTGTCGGCATAGAAGGGGGGCCGCTTGCCTGCCCCGTTTCGCCAGCCGAACTCGGCGCCACTGGTGACCAGGCAAATACGAGTGGGTCGGTACCATGGCGTGTTGAAGTCGTATTCCATGTCCGCGTCATAAGTAAACAGCTCTCCATCCCGGTTGACCGCACCACCGAATATGTTGCGAAAGCCGTTTGCGTACGCTTCAAAGACCTTTCCATCGGGAGAGACCTTGTAGATGATGCCTCCCGGTGCGAGGACGCCGCGATTGTGGCCCCGACCGTCCGGCATGCTGGGCAGCAGGTGGTCCTCACCCCAGACCTGCCTGACCGGTGAGCTTGCTTCAATTTGTGGGGGTTTGGAGTTGTTACCGGTGACAAGATAGAGGGACTTGCCATCCGGTGTAGGCACCACGGCATGGACGCCATGGTCGCCCCTGGATGGTACCTCTCGCAGGAGTTCGACCTTGTCAAGCTGATCATCGCCAGTGCTATCGGTCAGCCGGTACAGTCCACTGGGGATTTTCTGTTCATAGTCATTGACGCCGACATAAAGGGCACCGAAGGCCCAGGCCATTCCGTTGACAGCCCGTATTTTTGCCGGAACAGTCTCAATGGCACTCGCATCCAGTGGCGATCCGGCCGATGGTGGTGTGATTCGATAAAGGCCACCAAATTGATCACTAACGATCAGCCGCCCCTTGTCATCCGCACAGAGATTAACCCAGGATCCCTGCTCGGTGCTGGGGACGCTGTAAAGGAGCTCGACCTTGAAGCCATCAAGTGTCTTGATGCGGTCGATCGGTGTCGCCTGGGGCTGGGGTGGCTCCTTGTTGACCAGCGAGACCCACTGGATCTCGGTAGCCGACTTGCCGGTGTGCGGGTCAATCCTGAGCAACGTGAGATCGGCCTCCGGCTTAAAAAAAACACGGTAGGTTTCCCATTTTTGCTTGGGGTTACGGATCGAGAAGCTAATGGAGTTCTTTTCCGAGGTTCCTGGCTGACCCGTTGTACTCCAGAAGACCTGCAGGTCGCGGCGGCCACGGAAGCGGGCCGAGAAGGAGAGTTCTTTCCAGCCGGCGGGAGCTGAAACGGGAGAGGAAAAATGAGGATCCCCACCGGTCGCCACCACCTGCAGCACCTTGTCCTTGATCACCAGGTCGACGTTGTTCAGGGAGGTCCAGCTGGTTTTTTCTGATTCGAACGTCCATCTGGCAACCACGTCCTGCTCGGCGTCCTCGGAAGCGGGAAGCGGGGGGAGCGAGATCGCGTAGAAATAAACAGAGGCAGAGGCGACCAGCAGCGTGGCAATGGACAACAGTCGTTTCATCGTATTCATGCTCTTGAAGGGAATTTAAGGGAAAGAGAAACCCGTGTTACGAGGAAGCTGATTATAGCCCTCGTTCAATCAGCAATAAAAGAGACCCATCGCCCATTGGCACAACAGGAATAAATCACTGAAGGGCCTAGTCGTTCCGTTTCTGACCCTGGATGGTTGTGCCGTTCTGGTTTTTGCCGGAATAGCTTTTTCCATCGGCGTTCAGGTGAACGTGGTCAACCCACGCGCCCCCGGGGGCTCGCGGATCAATCCAGCGGAGCAGCAACTGGTGACCTTCCTGCTTCCAGTACGACTCCCCGGCGGTTCCCGTCATTTTTCCGCTTGCCTCAAAGAAAATATCGTAGTGGTCACGGCCATTGACCAGGTGATCCCAGCGTCCGACAAGCGGGGAGAGCTGTTTCTTGTTTCGCTGGCTCGCCTGTGGATCCAACAGCGGGTCTTTCACACGTGGCCAGCCATCGCGCGTCCAGGAGACTGGCCGGACCTGGAGGATACGCCCCTTGCGGACATTCTCAGCGTCGTAGACATGGTAGACCAGGGAATCCCCCTGCCGGGTTTGCAGGAAGCTGTTATGCCCCGGTCCTCTCCACCGAGCATCACTGGCAAGCAACACCGTTCCCCCTCCCTCGGTCATCGCACGACCTTGCCTGTCAACAAAAGGCCCCAGCGGTTTTGTGCTGCGACCCACCACGACCTTGTAGGTGCTATCGACTCCCGCGCAGCAGAAATCCCAGGAG
>JAPYUD010000002.1:2892-26719 GCA_029936215.1 Pirellulaceae bacterium
TCCCAGGAGACCATCAGGTAGTAAAATGAGCCATGCTTGACCAGGTAGGGGGCCTCGATGTTCGGGGGATCTGGTTGTTTTGACCGCCGTGCCAGCGAGACATATTCAGGCTGGGTCGAAGCTGGTTTTCCCATGGCCGGGTCAATCTCACATCCCTTGATCCCCGTCCAGTAGGATCCCCAGGTGAGGTAGGCCTTTCCCCCTTCGTCAACGAACATGGCCGGGTCGATAGCGTTGTAGTCGTTCTTGCCAGTGGACTCGATGACGATACCCCGATCCTCCCAGCGATAACCGGGTGCGTCGGGATTGATCGCCTTGTTGACCGCCAGGCCAATCACGGACCGCTGGCTGCCGAAAGTCGAAACGCTGTAATAAAGGTAGTACTGTCCCCCGGCAAACTGGATGTCCGGCGCCCAGATGCCATCGCAGCCTGGAACGGCTTTTTCTGCCCAGGCAGGGACATGTCGATCAAAGACCGTGCCGATTCGCTTCCAGGCTTTCAGGTCGGTACTGTGCCAGACGACGACGCCATGCCCGGTGGCGAAAATGTAGTAACCGCTTCCATCTCGCGACTCGATGATGGCCGGGTCAGGTACGCCCAGTCGAAGGGATTCCTTGGAAGTAGGATTGAACGGCTCCTGGGAAAAAATCGTGGTTCCAGTAAAGAGGAAAACCAGAAAGAGCAGTGATTTTATGGATGACATACTATTCCCCGACTGAACGAGTGGCAGCTTTACAGAGAAACCTGTTATTCCCTCGCAGCTTCTTTCGGTGAAATGGATGGTTTTCGCACGTTCTCCGCCACGATGCCCTGTGGGCCATCAACCCGGGCCGCCGTATCTTTTTCACTGTCAGAGAAAGCAGTATTGCCAAAAACATGAACCGGTAATGTAGATTTTTCGATGACGATTGCGGTGCCCAGGAAGTTTTTCACCGTGTTGTCGGTTGCCCAGACACGATGAGCACCTGAAGCAAACAGGGCATGACGCCAGTGGTCGACCTGGTTGTTCCTGAACGAGACGGTAGATCCGCCATGTATCCAGGCAGCATGGTTCGGTGGACCCGGGCCACTGCGTGGACCATTCCCCTGGAACTGGTTGTTGATGATATAAGCTGTTCCCTGGACCATGACACCGGCGACACCTCCCCCCTTGATAGTGTTATCGTTGACAACAGCTGAGGATCCTTCACGGATAGCGATGATTGGTGGCATACCCCCGGTGCGAACCAGGAGGTTGTGCCCTATGTGAGCAATTGAACCGGTGCGGACACCGATAGCGACCAGCTTGTTCTCCAGGCACTTGTTGTTGAGAATAATCCCCTCTGCCTTTTCGCGCAGTCCGATTCCAGCTTGTCCATTCTTCAGGCATTCGTTGCCGTGGATGATCGCGTGGGCACCCTTTTCGGCACTGATGCCTACCAGCTTGTTCTCAAAACACTTGTTGTTATCGATAATTGGGCGGGCCCCGTCACGGGCACCGATACCGGTCATCAAGTTCTTGTAGCACGTGTTGCCACGGATGATCGCAGCAGCACCCTCCTCGGTGCCGATCCCAGCCATCTTGTTTTCAAAACACTCGTTGTCCACGATCACGGGTCGAGCATTTGATTGTGCACCGATACCAGCCATGGCGTTCCTGTAGCATCGGTTGTGGCGAATGATGGGGGAGGAGTCTTCGCGGGCACCGATTCCAGCCATGTCATTTTCGTAACACTCATTGTGCTCGACGAGTGGGGATGTCTCCTCACCCGTACGAATACCGATCCCGGCTCGACGGTTCTTGTAACACTTGTTGTTGCGGACAATGGGCCTGGAATGTTCACTAATGCCGATTCCGGCACGAATGTTTGCATAGCAGGTATTATTGACTACCAGTGGGCTGGCATTGTTGTGCCCAATGCCGGCATAGAAGTTCTCGAAGCAGATGTTCTCCTCGATCGTTGCTGTCGATCCCTGCATGGAACCGATTCCACCGCCCATGTTGCGGTAGGTGATGTTTCGGGTAATGAGTGGTGATACTCGCTTCTCTTTCGCACCCGTGATTGCAATACCGGTATAGCCGATGTGATGCACGATATTGTTTGTGACCGAGCAGTGATGGATCCCGTTGACGGCAATGCCGGCCGTGCCAGGGGCTCCAATGTGTTCATGGGCCTGCTCTTCTCCCTGCGTGGCATGGTGCTTGTTCCACTTGGCGTCGTCGTATGAGCCAATGCCTGTCACGGTAAAGCCATCAAGTACCGAGTTTTCAGCCATAGCAACCCCTGGTCCTTTGGCGCCATCCATGCTGCCATCAATAATCGTCATCTCAGCGCGGTTCAGACCTCGCATGCCCCTGGTATCATCTCCCTCGCTCCTGACAATAACTCCCTCCTTCAGCTGGATGCGTTCCCGGTAGGTTCCAGCGCTGACGAGAACCGTTTCTCCCTGGCTGGCGGCATTGATGCCTGCCTGAATCGTCGTGTAATCCTGGGGGACACGTCGTTGTTCAGCAGCCAGTGAAGTGACGAGAAAAAACATGGTCATGAGTGTGAGGGCGACAGGTTTTTTCCCGGGGCAGGTTTGTGAAGAGCTCATCAATATCTCCGTTGTCGGTGTACTGGGAACAGGCGTCACGGTCTCTGTTGGAAGCAGTTCTTGCAATAGCACAGGCTAACCTCGAATCGGATCGGGCTGGGTCCACGGCGGCGGGCAGATTTCATCCACGCGCAGGAGCAGTTCATCACTGAGGGTGGCTTCCGCTGCGGCCACGGCCTGCTGGACTTGTTCCAGCCGGGTGGCACCAACTACCAGTGAGCCAATGGCTGGCTGCGAGAGTGCCCAGGCCAGTGAAAACTGTGCCATCGACAGGTTCGCATCGGCCGCCAGTTGCTCAAGCCCTTCCAGCCGATCAAACAGGTCATCGTCCAGTTCCCACAGCCACTGCGGCTTGTCCGCTCCACGCGATTCCCCGGGTGGCTGTTCACCCCGCCGGTACTTCCCCGTCAGCAGACCACCCTGCAGTGGCTGGTAGGGAGTCACGCAGATGTTCTTCTCGGAGCAGAAGTTGAGATCGTGATGAAATTCCCGCCTCAGCAGGCTGAAAGGGATCTGCGAGGAGACGATCGGCGCGAGGTTATTTTGCTCGGCGATCCAGAGCATCTCGCAAAGCTGGGCTGCATCATGGTTAGAGGATCCGAGAAAGCGGACCTTTCCCTGCTTCACCGCCTGGTCCATGGCGGTAAGTGATTCCTCCAGCGGCGTCAGCTTGTCCGGCCAGTGCATGATATAGAGGTCAATCACGTCGACCTGCAGCCGGCGCAGGCTGTGGTCAACCTGCTCCAGGATATGGGCTGCTGACAGTCCTCGATCGCCAGGCCCCGGGCCGACTGGTGCACAGACCTTGGTGGCCACGATGACCTGGTCACGGCGATCCTTGATCGCCTTGCCAAGGATCTCCTCGGCAACCCCCCCGGCACTTCCCAGCACCCGGTCATATCCCTCGTAAACGTTGGCCGTATCAATAAAGTTGATGCCCAGGTCAATCGCACCATGCACCATCTGGATTGCTTCTGCTTCCGCAACCGGTCGCCCGAAGGTCATCGTTCCCAGGCAGATCGGCGAGATAGAAAGCCCACTAGTACCAAGTTCACTCTGTTTCATCGTTTCTTTTTCCTGGTTATTGCACCATCCGCCTGGCGAAAGTATCTGTCTTGAGTTCACATTCCAGCCGATCCTCGACCGTCCCGCTTTCTTTTGCCTCGTGGATCAACTCCAGCGTTTCACGCATGGCAGCAAGTGTCTGCTCAACTTCTGCGGGGCCATGCGAGGCATTCATGTAAAACGACATCCCCATGTGGCAGCCCCGCTTTGCCATCTCCTGGATAAACAGCGTGGTCATCTGCTGCTTGAGCAGCAGGTCATCTTCCTGGAAAGCAAAATGTGGATGGAATTCAATGCCTCCGGCGGTCATTGCAATTCCCACCTCCCTGGCAATTTCCCTGACCGAGTTCACCAGTCGCTGGCCGACTTCGGCCAGTTGCGCTGGCACCCCGCGATTCTCAACCTCGTTGATTGTTGTCAGTGCCGCGCGTAAACCGATTGTATCACTCCAGTAGGTGCTGGAGATGAACATTGGGTGGGCGGCTTCCATCACCGCCCGCTGGCCAACAATGGCTCCCATCGCAAAGCCATTGGAAAGGGACTTGGCAAACACCGCCATGTCGGGGACCACTCCCAACTGGGACTGGATGCCACCGGCCGATGGTCGCAGGCCGGTCGACACCTCGTCAAAAATCAGGACCACGTCGTGACGGTGGGCAAGCTGCTGGACTCCCTGGAGGTAGCCTTCCGGTGGCCACTCGCTCCGCAAGGGTTCCATGATGATTGCCGCCACCTCGCCATCGTTTTCAGCAAGTACGTTCTCCAGGGCGGACAGGTCGCCATAGGGAAAGGGGATCGCGGTGCCCGCCAGGGCCGCCGGTACTCCGATCGGTTCGATTCCCGGCAACAGGTGGCTGTCGAGCTGGTCGCCACCCAGGTTGGCGGCCAGGTACCAGTCATGCCAGCCGTGGTAGCCACAGAAAAGCACCTTGTCCCTGCCTGTTGCCCCGCGGGCAATTCGCACGGCGATCAGGCAGGCCTCGCCACCTCCCTTGGCATATCGCACCATTTCCGCACAGGGGACCAGGTCAATCAGCCGCTCGGCCAGTTCGATTTCCAGTGGGTGGTTGATCGAGTAGAGGCTGCCAGTGCGGATCTGGTCACAGACCGCCTGGTCGACGACCGGATCGGAATATCCCAGGATGATGGCACCAATGCCACTCATCCAGTCGACATACTCGTGACCGTCGACATCGGTAAACCGTGCACCCGCGGCCTCGGTGGTGTAGACCGGTGAGATCCCGTAGGCGAAGCGGGTTGGCCGGCGACTGACAAGTTGCGTTCCACCGGGAATCAACTCGAGCGCTCGCTCGTAAAGTTCCATGGAGCGAGCAACCCGGTTGGAAGCCTGCGGGGAGGGTTCTTTATTCATGACAAGTACCTATCACCCTTACGCGGGATTGAAAGCGGCTTCCGCGGCTGTCATCATCATGGAAACAGGACAGACCGGAGAAACAACCAACGGTTGCTAATGCGATCCCTCTCCAGCTATCGAATTATAGGGAATGCTCGTGCGCTGCTGTTCTGCGCGCCGCTGTTTTTCCTTATTGAACCATCCCTGGCCGACGACGCCGGGGACAACTTCTTTGACGAGCAGGTTGCTCCCCTGCTGGCGGCCCGCTGTGCAGAATGCCACCACGAGGAGGAGCCCGAGGCGGAGCTGAACCTGCTTAGCGAGGCGACGGCACGCAAGGGGGGCGAGAATGGGCCGGTCCTTGTGCCCGGCGATCCTGGCAAGAGCCTTCTCTGGAAACGCGTGGCGGCGGACGAGATGCCCCCGGAGGATCCCCTTGATGACGAGGAAAAGCAGATCCTGAAGAAGTGGATTGCGAGTGGGGCGAACTGGGGAACGGATCCCGTTGATCGCTTCCGGTACACAACGGACAAGCGTGCTGGTTACGACTGGTGGGCCCTGCAGCCACTTGGGCAGCCGGAGATCCCCTCGCCCAGGCGCGGCCGGCGGATACGGAATCCCATTGACGCCTTTGTTCTTTCCCAGTTGGAAGAGAGTAACCTCTCCTTTTCCGAGGATGCCGATCCTCGCACGCTGGTTCGACGAGCCTATCTGGATTTCCATGGCCTGCCGCCGACGCCGGAAGAAATTGAGCAGTTCGTGGCCGATCCCAGCGAGCAGGCATACCAGCAACTGTTGACTCGCCTGCTGGATTCTCCTCGCTATGGCGAACGCTGGGGTCGACACTGGCTGGACGTCGTGCGATTTGGCGAGAGTGACGGGTTTGAGCGGAATAATCCCCGCAAGAATTCCTGGCATTACCGTGACTGGGTGATCGAGGCACTCAACGCGGATATGCCATACAGCGAGTTTGTCCGCATGCAAGTCGCCGGAGACGTGATCAAGCCCAACACGGCTGAGGGATTTGCGGCTGTCGGTTTCCTGGTGGCCGCCGTCCACAATACCGTTGTTGGTGGCAGCGAGATGATGAAGCGACAGTCTCGCGCTGATGAAATCGAGGAGCTTGTCGGGGCGATCGGCCAGACCTTTGTCGGCCTCACGGTGAACTGTGCCCGTTGTCATGCACACAAGTTCGATCCGATTTCCCAGGACGAGTATTACCAGCTCAGTGCCGCGGTGGCCGGACTCAACCATGGAACGCGTGAAATCCAGCAGCCTGACCAGCGAGAGAAGCTGCTTGAGCTACAGGCGAAAGAAAAGGACGTTGCCAGTCGCATTGCCGGCATTCGGGCCATGGTACGCGAGCAGATCATTGAAAAACGGAAATCGACAAAGACCCCGGCAGTCGAACTGCCGCAGCCCCTTGCCAGCTGGGAATTTGAAGAAGATTTCAAGGACAGTATTGGTAACCTCGACGGGAAACCGCAGGGCGGTGCACGGCTGGAGAATGGTGCCCTGGTGCTGGATGGCAAGGATGATTACGTGATCACCGCCCCGATTACCCGGGAGATCACGGAAAAGACACTGACTGCCCTGGTCCAGCTCGAGAACCTGGATCAGCGAGGTGGCGGGGTGATCAGCCTGCAGACAACCGGGGGTGGCATTTTCGATGCCATCGTGTTTGGAGAAAGGGAACCGCGACACTGGATGGCTGGAAGCAACGTTTTTTCCAGGACCCAGCCCTTCCAGGGAACGGAGGAGAAAGAGGCGAGCGGCCGCCCCGTGCATTTTGCCATTGTCTACAGGAAAGATGGCACGGTTACTGGTTACCGGGATGGTCAGCCTTATGGCAAGTCCTACAAGACCAGCTCCCAGCCCTTTGCTGCCGGCGGTGCCTCGCTGCTGCTTGGACTCCGCCACATGCCACCTGGCGGTAACCGGTTTCTTGCTGGCCGGGTACTGCAGGCCCAGCTTTTTGACCAGGCACTCGATGAAGAAGCAGTGGCGGCCGTCTCCGGGGATCCGCGGAACTATGTCGCGGAAAAAGAGATCGTGGCCTTTCTCAAGGGAGGGGAGCAGGCCAGCTACCTGATGCTCAAGGAGCAGCAGCAGAAGCTGGCAGATGAGATAAGCGCCGCGTCGCAGGCAGCACGATTCGTAATCTATACCAACGTTCCCCGTAGCCCGGCGGAGACCTATTTTCTGAACCGCGGCAAGGTGATGGACCGGGGAGAGCTGGTTGGGCCAGGCACTATCCAGGCAATTGCCGGTCTTCCAGGAGATCTCGGGCTTGCCATGGATGCGGGTGATGCAGATCGTCGCCTGGCACTGGCGGACTGGCTTACCAGCGAAAAAAATACCCTTTCCATGCGCGTGATGGTGAACCGGGTCTGGCACTACCACTTTGGGTCTGGAATTGTTGATACTCCCAGTGACTTTGGGTTTAACGGCTCCCGGCCCACTCACCCTGGACTCCTTGACTGGTTATCCGGCCAGTTCATTGATAGTGATTACAGCCTCAAGGCCCTTCATCGCCTGATTGCCTCGTCTACCGCGTACCGGCAGTCATCCCATTTCCAGGCCCGGGCTGCCGAGATCGATGCAGGCAACGCCCTGCTGTGGCGCAAGAACCCCTACCGTGCGGAAGGAGAGGTTGTGCGGGACTCGATCCTGTCAGTGAGTGGCCAGCTGAATCTCGCCAGCGGGGGACCTGGTTTTGAAGATGTGAAAATTGAACCCAATAACGGGACAACCTATTACAGGCCGTTTGACGCGGAGGATCCCAATCTCAACCGTCGCACGGTCTACCGTTTTTCACCACGTGGCGAACGGATGGCCCTTCTGGATGTATTTGACTGTCCCGACCCGTCGTCTGCCGCTCCCCGCCGCAGCCCAACTACCACACCGCTGCAGGCCCTCAGCCTGCTCAACAATGCCTTTGTCCTGAGAATGGCCGGCCACCTAGCAGTGGGTGTAAAAGAGGAGGTGGGGGAGGAGCAGGTGGAGAAGCAGGTGGACCGGGTATTCAAGTTAATTCTGGGAAGAGCTGCAGAGAAAGACGAGAGAGAACCAGCGATCAGGCTTGTCCAGCAGCATGGCCTGGCGCTGCTTGCTCGCACACTTTTTAATACCAACGAGTTTCTGGTCATTCCCTGAGCGAGGAAAACATGAGCCAGCAAGTTCACCGCCGGGAGTTCTGCCAGTGGAACCTGCAGGGGTTAGGGTCCATTGCGCTTTTGGATCTCCTCCGCCGGGATGGGCTGCTTGGCCAGGAGGGAGCCGTGGCTGGCGGCCTGCACCATCCGCCGCGAGTGAAGCGAGCCATCCAGATCTGCCTGGTCGGAGGGATGAGCCATATTGATTCGTATGATTACAAGCCAGAGCTGAGCAAGCAGCAGGGGAAATCCCTGCCTACTGCAGTCAAACCCGATATCTTCTTTGGCAAGGTCGGTCTGCTGCGAGGAAGCGACTGGGAATTTCGTCAGCGGGGCGAATCGGGTCTCTGGGTTTCCGAGATGTTCCCCGAGATTGCCAGGCGGGCAGACATGCTGACAGTGATTCGCTCGATGGTCTCTGACTCGGCAAATCATACGCCCGCCCTGTTTGTTTCCAATAGTGGATTCCAGGCCAATGGCTTTCCCTCGCTGGGAAGCTGGCTGTCGTTTGGACTGGGAAGCGAGACGGAGTCACTTCCTGCCTACGTTGTCCTGCCCGATGCGCGGGGTGGTCCGAACGGGGGTGCATCGAACTGGAGTAGCGGTTTCCTGCCCGGTGAGCACCAGGCAGTGATCCTGCGTGGTGGGGACCAGCCGGTACGCGACCTTTTTCCGGCCACGCCGATCAGTGAGCTGGCGGAACGGGAAAGTCTCTCGCTTCTCCAGCTGCTCAATAAAAAACACCTTGCCAGCAGTGGCCAGGACCAGCAATTGCTGGCACGGATTCGCAGCTATGAACTGGCCGGCCGGATGCAGTTGTCGGTACCGGAAGTAAGTGATTATTCAGCCGAACCGGAGAGCGTTCGAGAGGAGTATGGGCTCCAGGACCCGGTCACCGAGGACATGGGTCGCCGCTGCCTTCTGGGGCGACGGCTGCTGGAGCGAGGGGTTCGTTTTGTGCAACTCTTCTCGGGTGGCCCGATTGCCGGGAGCCCGCGGGCAAGCTGGGATGCCCATGAAAGTGTCAAGGATAATCATACGCTTGAAGCGAGCAGGATCGACAGGCCGGTGGCGGCACTGCTGGATGACCTGCAGAGGCGAGGGATGCTTGAAGACACGCTGGTGCTGTTCACGACCGAGTTTGGCCGAACACCATTTGCCCAGTCCGATGCCGACAAGGTGGGTCCCGGGCGCGATCATAACCGGTATGGATTCAGTTGCTGGATGGCAGGAGGAGGTTTGCGACCAGGATCCGCTTTTGGTGAAACGGATGAGGTTGGCTGGAAGGCGGTGAAGGACCCGGTCAGCTGGAATGATTTTCATGCGACAATCATGCACCTCTTTGGTGTCGACCACCGGAAACTGACCTTCTACCACAATGGGATCCAGCGACGGTTAACCAATGTTGCCGGTGACGTTGTCAAGGGAATCCTTGCCTGAGAGGGCTGATATGGAATCCCTCCTCTGAATAGTTAATAATGAGGGTCACGCTGACCCACCTGCCTTCATCCCTTGGGCTGATCATGCGTTTTGTAGCCTGCCAATTGATCCTTCTGCTTGTTCTGGCGAGCACCCCAGTCGCCCTGCTGGCCCAGCAGCCAGGCAGAAATGTTGCTGTCAGCAGGATCGAGTTGACGCCGGCAGAGGTTGTGCTCGACGGGGCGGGTGCCACTCGCCAGCTTCTTGTTACCGGCATCACCAGGTCAGGTGATCGAGTCGATCTTACCCACCAGGCGAGTTACCAGCTGTCAGGCCTGGAGATCGCCGTGGTAAATGAGCAGGGAGTGATTCAATCACGGGCGGATGGAGAGGGCCGACTGAAGGTACGTGCCCGGGGAAAGGACCTGGTTGCCAGCGTTCAGGTCTCGGGTTCCTCAAAGCAGCGACCGATTAATTTCAGCAATGATGTGATCCCGATCATGAGTCGCTTCGGATGTAACGCCTCCGGTTGCCATGGTAAGGCGGAGGGCCAGAACGGGTTTAAGCTCTCGGTATTTGGTTTTGATGCCGAGAACGACTACCAGGCGCTGGTGATGGAAGGTCGTGGACGTCGTGTTTTTCCGGCCAGCCCGGAAAAAAGCCTGCTGCTGTTGAAAGTATCGGGTGGGATGCCACATGGTGGCGGGATCCGGCTTTCCCGGGACGAGCCGGAGTACGCCACCCTGCACGACTGGATCAGGGCGGGCACGCCCCTGGGGAGTGACGCGGATCCCCATGTCATCGGTATCGAGATGATCCCGGACCAGCGAGTCCTGGGGATGGCCCACTCTCAACAACTCCAGGTGATTGCCAGCTTCTCGGATGGACGGAGTGAAGACGTGACCCGCCTGTGTTCCTTCCAGACCAATAGCGAGGAACTGGCCGAGGTGGATGAAAATGGCCTTGTCCAGGCGGGCGAGTCGCCAGGAATCGTGGCGGTGATGGCAACCTACATGGGCAAGGTGGATGTTTTTCGGGTGAGCATTCCGCGTGCCGACCTGATTCGAGAATACCCGGACGTTGCCGAAACGAATTTCATTGACCGGGCCGTGAATGACCAGCTTCGCAAGCTCGGCCTGCTCCCCTCTCCTCCCACAGATGACGCAACCTTCCTCCGCCGCGTCTTCCTGGACATCATTGGTACACTCCCCACGCCTGTCGAGGCGAGGGCCTTTCTTGAAGACGAGGATCCGAATCGCAGGGCCCGGCTGGTGGACCGGTTGCTTGAGCGGCCGGAGTTTGCCGACTACTGGGCACTGAAGTGGTCCGATCTACTGCGAGTGGACCGTCTCGCGCTGGGTCACAAGCGTGCCTTTGAGTATTACCGCTGGATTCGTGACAGCATTGCCGAAAATAAACCACTGGACCAGTTCACCAGGGATATCCTGCTGGCCGAGGGCCCGCTTCGAGATTCGGCGGCCGGTGTCTTTTACAAGGCGGTCGGTTCACCCAACAAGCAGGCCAGCACGCTCTCACAGATTTTCCTGGGGATCCGTATCGAGTGTGCCGAGTGTCATCATCATCCGTTTGACCGCTGGAGCCAGAACGACTATTTCGGCATGCAGTCCTTCTTTACCCAGGTCAAGTTCAAGGGTTCCCCGTCGGGAGAGGTGATCTTCACCGAGGGCAGTCCCGAGACGAAACATCCACGCACCGGAGCCCCGGTCTTTGCCTATCCACTGGGCAATGCGATGCCCGATGAACATCCTCCCGGGGATCGTCGTGTGGCGTTGGCCAGCTGGTTTACCTCGGGGGAGAATCCCTTCTTTGCCCGTAACCTTGCTAACCGGACCTGGGCACATTTCATGGGGCCTGGCATTGTTGAACCGGTGGATGATGTGCGGCTGACCAATCCTCCCTCCAACCCGGCCCTGCTCGACGGGCTCGCCGAGGACCTGGTCAGGCATGGTTTCGATTTTCACCAGCTGATCCGCACGATCACCAGCTCGGCTGCCTACCATCGCAGCTCCTCGGTCAACGAGACTAATGCTCGTGATGAGCAGAACTACTCGCGCTACCTGTTCAAGCAGCTGGAGGCGGAAGTCTTCATGGATGCGATCAGCCAGACAACCGGTATCGAGGAGAAGTTTGACGGCGTGCCGGAAGGCAGTCGGGCGATCCAGCTCTGGGACAGCCAGGTGCCGCATTACATGCTGAAGCTGTTTGGCCGACCATCACGAGTCACGGCATGTGACTGCGAGCGTATTTCAGAACCGACGGTGGGACAGGTTCTGCACGTGCTCAATTCACCGGGAATTCACCAGAAAATTTCACACGCTGGCGGTCAGGTTGCTGAAATACTTGCCAGTTACCCGGAAAATGACCACCTTGTTGATGAACTTTACCTGACATTTTTTGCTCGATTTCCGGATTCGAATGAGAAGAAAAATGGCGTAGAATATATAAGTAGCCAACCCGACCGACGTCATGCGGCCGAAGATCTTTCATGGAGCATGATGAACTCACTGGAGTTCATGTTTAACCACTAGCAGCCTGTGCCGGAGGAAATGACGATGAAGCGACAGAAGAGATTCTGTGATGGAACCAGTCGTCGCGACATGTTGCGATACGGGGCAGCGGGGCTTTTTGGAATGGGTGTTACCCTGCCCCAGTTGCTCCAGCAAAAAGCGATCGCAGCGGAGAAGGGAAAATCAACAAGTGACGTGTCGTTGATCATTGTCTTCCTGCAGGGGGGGCTCTCCACCATCGACACCTGGGATATGAAGCCGGATGCCCCGGCGGAATTCCGAGGCGAATTTGATCCGATCAACACCAACGTGCCAGGAATCCAGCTCTGTGAGCACCTCCCGCAACTGGCGCAGCAGATGGACAAGCTCTCGCTGGTTCGCTCCTTCGGTCACAGCAACTCCGGCCACGGACCGGCCGACCACTGGATGCTGACCGGCTACCATCCCCAGGGGGGATTCAACGCCGGATTGAAGCCGAATAATCAGAAGCCCTGCTACGGTTCGGTTATCGCCCAGCAACTGGGGCCCCGTGGGTCGGTACCGCCCTACGTCTGCCTGCCGAAGATGCATAACAGTGGCGGGTCGGCAGGCCTCGGTTCCTCGTTTGCCCCGTTTGTCGTTGAGGCGGATCCGAATGCTCCCAATTTTGCCGTGCCCGACCTTGTCCCGCCGATCGACATTGCCGCCGATCGACTTGGCTCCCGGAGGGAACTGCTTTCACGTGTGAATCGCTTTGAGCGAGCTGAAGAGGCACGAGCCAACAAGGGGGTGCGGGCAATGAGCACCTACCAGCAAAAGGCATTTGACCTGATGACCTCCAGTGCGACCAAGGCTGCTTTTAATATTCATCGTGAGGCGGACAAGCTGCGGGACCAGTATGGCCGTCATTCCCTGGGGCAGTCTTGCCTGATGGCACGGCGACTGGTGGAGGCCGGCGTCCGTTGCACGTTCATCGATCACACCAACTGGGATACTCATTACAACAACTTCCACGTCCTCAAAAATGACCTGCTCTGGCAACTTGACAGTGCCCTTGCAACGCTACTGCGGGACCTGGAGGAACGGCGGATGCTCGACACGACAATGGTCCTGGTGACCGGTGAGTTTGGTCGCACGCCACGCGTTAACTCGTCCGCCGGACGGGACCACTGGGGTCCCAGTAGCGCGATTGCCATGGCAGGAGGTGGTATCCAGGGAGGCCGTGTGGTCGGTGCTTCCAATGAACGAGCCGAGAAGCCTGCCACGACACCCTTTGGACCGGCCGACCTGGCTGCGACCATTTACCATGGACTGGGTATCGATCCAAAAACGGAATACCGGACAGCAGAGGGACGCCCGATATCCATCGTGCCGGGCGAGGGCCGGGTCATCGAGGAGCTTTTCTAGTGGCTTGGGGGAAGTGATCCTCCCGGGGGTTTGATGTCAACGACTTGTTCTGAACGCTGTCACTGGATGCCACTGCTGCTGGTCGTGCTGTTGACGTCGGTCACCGCTGCGGATACTCCGTCGACCGCCTATATTTTCCCGGCGGGTGGACAGCAGGGGACGACGGTCAAGTTCAACGTGGGGGGACATTATCTTCACGAGCAGTGTCCTTTCCAGATGATCGGGCCGGCCGTACAGGCAAGCCTGACTATCAAGCGGGCTGATAGCACCACCTGGTTCGAGGGACCACGGATCCCGATGCCAGCCTCCCAGGCGGGGGAGAATTACCCCAAGGACCAGGCTGGCGAGGTGGTGATTGGCGAGAATGCACCGCTGGGCTTTCGACGCTGGCGCGTCTGGACAAGCCAGGGAGCCACAGTCACCAGGAAGTTCGTGATTGGTGATCTGCCGGAGATCGTGGAGGAAGAGATCGACGGCACACCAGTCCCCACCCGGGTTCCACTGCCGGTCACCATCAATGGCCGTATTTTCCCTCGCGAGGATGTGGACTGCTGGACCTTTGAGGCCGAGCAGGGGAAGGGTTATACCTGCGAGGTGATGGCGGCCCGACTCGGATCCCCGCTCGATTCACACCTGGAACTGCGGGGACCGGATGGCCGGCGACTTGCAGAAAATACCGATGCCATCGGGTCGGATTCGCGGCTCTCGTTTGTTGCCCCCCGGACAGGTCTCTACCAGTTGCGAATTCATGATGTGCAGTTTGCCGGGCTCCAGGACTACGTCTACCGGCTGACAGTCACCGATCGGGCTTATGTCGAGGGAGTTTACCCGCTGGGATGGATCCGCGGAGAAGAGGTGCAGCTGGAACTGGTTGGGCAGAACCTGGGGACGGGAAAAGCACGCGTGACAATCCCCGACGATGGCACCCCGGTCTGGCTGACGCGGCTGGAAGTGGATGGTCAGTTGACGAATAGCTTCCAGCTGGAGACGAGCGAGGTGGCAGAGTACCTGGAAGTCGACCAGGGGGACCCCACTGCACGGGAGTTGCCCGCTGTTTTTAACGGCCGAGTTGACAGGGCCGGCGAGAAAGATACCTGGTGGCTAGAAGCGGCCAAGGACGAGAAGATTGAACTGGAAGTGCGAGCAGCCCGGTTGGGATCCCCGCTTGATTCTGTTCTTGTGGTGCTCGATGGCGAGGGGAAAGAGCTTGCCCAGTCGGATGACCAGGGTGGCCAGCCCGATTCGAAGTTGACTTTTACCGTGCCTGCCGACGGAAAATACCAGGTGCAGGTGCGAGACCGTTTTGCCTTCCGCGGGGGACCGGCCTTTGCCTATCGCCTTGTTGCTGGCCCAGTGGTGGAACCGGAAAAAGATTTCCAGCTTACGCTCACCGCGGACACCCTGACTGTGAACCGGGCAGCAGAGGGAAAAATCAAGATCACGGCACAGCGGCAGGGTGGATTTAACGGTGAAATCCAGTTGTCAGTGGAAGGTCTTCCAGAGGGATTCGAAATTACCTCAGACAAGATCCCGGAAGGGAAGAACGAGATATCCCTTGGCTTCAAGGTTCCTGCCGATGCCACCATCGGGATCGTGCCGGTGAAAGTTTCTGGAACGGCGATGGTCGAGGACATGAGGTTCCAGCGCGTGGCTACCCAGCCGGCCGCCACCGCAGAGGACCTGTTAATCGACGAACTAACCCTCGCCGTTGCCATGCCCACTCCCTATAAGATCGTGGGGATTTTCCAGACACAGTATGCTCCCCGGGGCGGCACTTTCTTCCGCACGTTCTCGATCGAGCGGACCGGCTATGACGGCCCGATTACGGTCAGCCTTGGAGATCGCCAGGTCCGCCACCTTCAGGGAGTGACCGGACCGACGATTGTCGTCCCGGCGGGGGCTACCGAGTTTACCTACCCCATCAAGCTGGCGCCGTGGATGGAAGTCGGCCGGACCAGTCGAACAGTCGTGATGGGAGTCTCTCTCCAGGACGATGGCCAGGGTGGGAAGCACAAGGTGAGTTACACATCGAACGAACAGAATGACCAGATCATCGTGCTGGTCGATCCGGGGCAACTCCAGGTCGAGGTTAAACCGGCGGCGATGTTCTACCAGCCGGGAGAGACGCTGGATGTCCAGTTCGCTGTTGACCGGGGACGAGGGCTGGAAGGAGATGTGCTGGTGGAACTGGTGCCGCCCGATCATATCAAGGACATGGTTGCGGACCCGGTGACGTTGTCGGCGGACAAGCGAGAGGGAGTTCTCAGGATCCGCTGCGCGGAATCACTCACGTCCCGCCTCAACATGCCACTCACAGTGCGTGTCACGGCGATGCCCGGTGGGAACCCCTACACGGCGGAAGCCAGGCTCTCGGTGCTGCCACCGGCCCGCTAGTGTGGCCCGGATTCCTCGCTTAGAATTTCTTCAGGACCAATTACGTTCTTGACCTGGAGATTCTGATGGCACCTGTGCCCTTCCGTTCAGCGACGTGGCTGCTCGCGCTGCTCCTGTCTGCCAGTTTTTGCCCGACTGGCCAGGGAGCCGAACAGCCCAACATCATCTTTTTCCTGGCCGATGATCAACGCTGGGACCAGATGGGGTGTGCCGGGCACCCGGTGATCCAGACACCCAACGTGGACCAGCTGGCGCGAGAGGGCGTCCGTTTTCGGAATATGTTCGTCACGACATCGATTTGTGCAGCCAGCCGGGCCTCGATCTTCACGGGCCTCTACGAACGATCGCACCGTTACACGTTTCGAACCGTGCCAATTTCAAAAGAGCAGACGTCACTCAGTTATCCCGCGCTGCTCAAGCAGAATGGATACCAGACGGGATTCGTGGGCAAGTTTGGAGTGGGGGTGGAACGTGGTGTCACCGAGGAGATGTTTCATTATTTCAAACCACTGAACCGCGGCCCGTACCACAAGCCCCAGGCAGATGGTTCGACTCGCCATGTGAGCCAGATTGCCGGTGACCTGGCAATCGAGTTTCTCTCCCAGCAGGTGAAAGACAAGCCGTTTTGCCTGTCGGTCAGTTTTAATGCTCCGCATGCCGAGGACAGTGACAAGCAGAATCATTACCCGTTCCCGAAAGCTGTCGCGCATCTTTACGAGGATTCTACGATTGCGTCGCCTCGATTGGCGGCCCCGGAGATATTTGAGTCGCAACCAGAGTTCCTCAAGCGAGGTTTGAATCGCCAGCGATACTTCTGGCGGTGGGATACGGAAGAAAAGTACCAGAAGAATATCCGTGGTTATTACCGCATGATCAGTGGAGTAGATCACGTGGTTGGCCGCGTGGTGAAACAACTCCAGGCGGCGGGGCTTTCAGATAACACGATTATCGTTTACGCGGGAGATAATGGTTACTACCTGGGACAACGAGGATTTGCCGGCAAGTGGTCCCATTACGAGGAATCGCTGCGCGTGCCGCTGGTGATTTATGATCCGCGGGCAAAGGACGATTCCCGTGGAAAGCTGGTTGACCAGGTCGCGCTGAATATCGACATTCCTGCGACGATCGTGGAGCTGGCGGGGGTGGAGGTGCCGGAGTCGTACCAGGGCCGCGGACTGGGGCCGCTTTTGGCAGGTGAAAAGCCTGACGGCTGGCGTACAGATTTTCTCTGTGAACACCTGATGCATGTGCCAGGTAGAATCCCCAAGTACGAGGGTGTCCGCGGTGAACGGTGGGTCTATGCACGGTATTTCGAACAGGATCCACCGTTTGAGTTTCTTCATGACCTGGAGAAGGATCCTGACCAGCTGGTTAACCATGCGACCGATTCGAAGTTTGCCAGCCAGCTTACGGCGATGCGATCGCGCTGTGATGAACTCAAGGACAAGCATGGGGGCGAGTACTCACGAGAGAAATTCCCGCTGCGAGAGGACCGTCAGCAGTCCCAGGGAAAGGCACGTCCACGCCAATCAGCCCGAGCACTGGGAAGCGATCGCCCCAACGTGATCCTGATCATCTCGGATGATCAGACCTGGACCGATTTTGGCTTTATGGGCCACCCTGTCATCAAGACTCCCTCGCTCGACAAGCTGGCCCGGGAAAGTGCCACCTACGTGCGCGGTTATGTTCCCACGGCCCTTTGCCGGCCATCCCTGGCAACCATGATCACGGGACTTTACCCGCACCAGCACAGGATTACCGGGAACGACCCCTCTCCTCCGCAGGGTGTGGGAGGCGCGGCGCTACGAAAGGACCCAGGTTTTCGGCAGCAGCGGGCAGAGTTGATTAGCAATATTGACCGGGTTGCCACGATCCCGAAACTGCTTGCCGAGCACGGTTATCTCAGCCACCAGAGTGGCAAGTGGTGGGAGGGGAATTTCTCCCGCGGTGGTTTTACCCACGGCATGACACACGGGGATCCGGACCGGGGAGGGCGGCATGGAGACGAGGGACTGAAGATCGGCCGCCAGGGACTCAAGCCGATCTTTGACTTTATTGACGATGCAGGGGAGAAGCCCTATTTCCTCTGGTACGCCCCGTTCCTGCCCCATACTCCCCACAATCCTCCGGAGCGCCTGCTCAGCAAGTACCAGGCGCCAGGTCGACCGATTCAGCTGGCTCGCTATTACGCGATGTGTGAGTGGTTTGATGAAACCTGCGGCCAACTGCTTGACTATGTCGACAAGAAGGACCAGCGAGACAACACGATCGTCATCTTCGTGACGGACAATGGTTGGATCCAGCGGACTCCTGATGTCAAGGTTCCGGAGGGCTGGCGATCCAGCTTTGCACCTCGTTCCAAGCAATCGCCCTTTGAGGGTGGAACTCGGACACCCATCATGGTTCGCTGGCCGGGGAAGGTGCGTCCAGGATTACGCCAGCAACTGGCCAGCAGTATCGATATTGCCCCCACCGTGCTACGGGCATGTGGGCTTGAACCGCCAGCGGAGATGGAAGGCATTGACCTTGTGGACCAGTCTTCCAACCGGGGACCGCTCCGTACCCACCTGCTGGGGGAAAGCTATGCCCATGACATCGCCGACCTTGCCGACCCGGAAAAAACGTTGCTCTATCGCTGGTGTATCGAGGAAAACTGGAAGCTCCTGGTGACATACGATGGCACGATCGGTCGCTACAAGGCGGTTCACCCCCAGACCTCGTCCTCTCACCTGCTGTTTGACCTGGTGGCAGACCCTCATGAGCATGAAGATCTTTCTGCCCAGCACCCGGACGTGGTGAAGCGGCTTCAGCAGCAGCTGGATACGAGCTGGAAGCTGAAAACAGCTCAGCCGCTGCAAGTGAAAAAGTGAAAATCGCGTGCCAGGCAGTTATGATGAGGTGGACAAGTGATCGTGTTCCTCGTCTTGTTGCAGGCATGAGCATGTCCAGAAGTTATTTCCTGGCGATCGTCCTGGCAGTGCTCTGTCCAGTTGCTGTGTTGCGTGCAGAACCAGCCGCGGAAAAACCACTGCTCTTTGAATCAGATATCGCCCCGGTGCTGCGCATTTACTGCTGGCATTGTCACGGGGGCGGAGAGCTGGCTGCCGGCCTGGACCTCCGCAGCCAGCCGCTGATCCTCTCAGGTGGCACGCATGGCCCTGCAGTGATTCCCGGTGATCCAGAAAAGAGCCTGCTGTACCAGAAGATCGCCCAGGGGGACATGCCGCCAGAGAAATCCATCCAGGAGCACGTGGTATTTTCGCCGATCAAGCCGACCCCGGAGCATCAGCAGTTGCTTCGCCGCTGGATTGAAGAGGGCGCAGCTGCTCTCTATACCGACCGGCCCTTGAATGCATCCGAGGATCCCCCCCTCAGCAAGGAAGAGCGACAATGGTGGGCTTTCCAGACTCCGGTCCGGCCTGCCCTTCCAGCGATCGATGCCGCTGAGCGTGTCCGCACTGCGATTGACCAGTTTCTGCTCGCCAGGCTGGAAAAGGAGAAGATCTCCTTTTCTGGAGATGCGGATCGAGCGACTCTCCTGCAGCGGGTCTTCATGGACCTGGCTGGCCTGCCTCCATCGCTCGAGCAGATCCGCGATTTCGAGCAGGATATGGATCCGATGGCCTTCGAGCGGCGTGTTGACCAGTTACTTGCCTCGGCTGCTTTTGGACAGCGATGGGCCCGCCGCTGGCTTGACGCAGCGGGCTACACGGACGTGGTGGGAGTCGATAACGATGCCAGCATTATCAAGTACCAGGAGGGGAAATGGCGTTACCGGGATTACGTGGTGGATGCCCTCAATAGCAACATGCCGTATGACCAGTTCCTGCGAGAGCAACTGGCGGGCGATGAACTCGTCGACTGGCGTGGTGCAAAGGAGTACACGCCGAAAATTCGCCGGCACCTGGTGGCAACCGGTTTTCTCCGGCAGGCAGCAGACTCGACAGGCGAGAAGGAACTGAACACGGCAGATATCCGGACTCGTATCCTGCTCGACACGGTCCAGATGGTCGCCAGTAACCTGCTGGGGATGACCGTTCACTGTGCCCAGTGTCACACGCACAAGTTCGACCCGATTTCCCATGCAGATTACTACCGCATGGTTGCTGTCTTTGCCCCTGCCATCAATCCACAGAAATGGAAACATGTGACGATTCGACACCTTAACACGGTGTCGGAAAGTGAGCAGGCATCGATTGATGCACACAACAACGAACAAAAGCAGCAGGTCGACAAGGCGTTGGCAGGGATTAACTCGATCCGGTCTTCTTTCCGCAGCGGGCTGCTGGAAAAGAAACGTGCCATGCTCCCGCAGCAGATTCGCGAGGATGTTCAGAAGGCGATCGAGACCCCGGCCGACAAGAGAAATGAAATCCAGAAGTACCTGGCAGAAAAACTGGAGCCCCTGGTCAGGGTGGAAGAGGCGGAAGTGGATGGGGCCCTGGACGAGGCGGCGAGACAGCAGATTGCGGGGTTGCGGACGATCCAGCAACAGGCAGAGGCGGCAAAAAAACAGTACCAGCCGATCACGGCACTCTGGGAATTTGCTGCCGCTCCAACCCAGCACCTTTTCCTGCGAGGAGAATTCGAAAAACCGGGGCCGGCAGTGCCACCTGGCGTGATTCGTGTGATGGATCGTGGAGAGAAACCATTCGTGATTCCAATAGCAGGGAAAGACTCCCGGACGAGTGGTTATCGCCGGGCATTTGCCGAGTGGCTTACGCGGCCGGACCATCCGCTCACGGCGCGCGTCTACGTGAACCGGGTCTGGCAGCGGTATTTTGGGCGGGGCATCGTGCCGACAACGGACAACTTCGGTGCCTCCGGGATGCTCCCCTCGCATTCGGACCTGCTGGACTGGCTGGCGCGAGATTTTGTCGACAACGGCTGGAATGTGAAGCGGCTGCACCGGATGATTGTCAGCTCCACGGCCTACCGCCAGGCGTCCGGCACGGGGCTCGAGGTGAGCGAGGCGGAGAGGATCGACCCGCAGAATATCCTGCTCTGGCGTATGCCACTTCGGCGACTGGAATCAGAGATCATCCGGGACCGGGTACTTCATGTCAGCGGGATACTGGAGGACCGGCTGGGTGGGCCACCGGTGCCGGTGCTGCCACGTGCAGACAGCAGCGTGGTGATTGATACTTCCAAGCTGACGCGGACGTCAAACCAGTATCGCCGCAGCATCTATATCATGGCACGACGGAATTACCATCTCTCACAGCTTGACGTGTTTGACCAGCCAGTGCTGCCGCTTAATTGCACGAAGCGCAACACGTCGGCCGTGGTTCAGCAGTCTCTCAACATGCTCAACAGCGAGTTTATCCTTGACCAGGCTGGAATCCTGGCGGATCGCGTTATCCGGGAGGCGGCGTCCGGTTCGCAGGCCGACCGAATCGGGAGGGTATTCCAGCTGGCTTTCAGCAGGCAGCCGGCCGCGGAGGAACTCGAGTGGTGTCGTGATTTTCTGGGTAACCAGGCAGAGCGATTAACCGTCGCGGGAGAACAGGCAGCAGCGGCCGAGCAGGGTGCCCTGGTGAATCTCTGCCAGATGCTGCTCAACACCAACGAGTTTCTCTACGTACGATAATCCTTTTTGTGGACGGAAGAAAAAAGATGCAATTCAGCCGGCGACAGATGCTGCAGCTTTCAGGCATGGGCTTTGGTGCCCTTGCGCTGCAGTGCCTGGAGCAGCAGGGTGGCGCCCGGGCCGGGGAGCCGGTGATCGGCCTGGCACCGCGCGAACCCCATTTTGAACCCCGCGCCAGGTCGGTCATCATGATGATGCAGAATGGCGGGCCCAGCCAGATGGACCTGTTTGATCCCAAGCAGACGCTGCAGAAACTCAATGGTAAGGCCCACTCGATCAAGGTGGAGATGTTCCAGCCAGGCAGCGAGAAGAATGTGTTACTGGGAAGCCCGTTCACGTTCAAGCCCCAGGGACAATGTGGTACCGAGATGTCCGACGTGATCCCGCACATTGGCAGCGTGGCCGATGAGCTGTGCGTGGTCCGCAGCATGCATACTGGCCACAATAACCACACCGAGGGGCTGATCATGTTCATGACCGGGAAGGTCTTCCAGGGCCGCCCCTCGTTCGGGTCATGGATCAGTTACGGGCTGGGGACGTTGAACCAGAACCTGCCGGCCTATGTCGTGCTGCGTGATCCGAAAGGATATAACACCAGCGGCACGCTCACCTGGAATTCCGGTTTCCTGCCATCGCTCTACGGAGGGACAGAGTTCAGCAGTGAGGGAGCCCCGGTCTTAAATCTCAACCCGGCCCGGAAGCAGCACCCCGGTGTGCAGGCCGAGAACCTGAAGTTGCTGGCCCAGCTCAACCGCCGGCACCAGAAGCGGTTTCCCCGGGAATCGAGCCTGGAGACACGGATTCAGAACTACGAGCTGGCTGCCCGCATGCAACTGGAAGCAAGTGAACTGCTGGATATTTCCAGGGAGACGGAGGCAACCAATAAACTCTATGGCCTCGATAACCCGACGACGCGCCCTTACGGTTTGCGATGCCTGCTGGCCCGCAAGCTGGTGGAGGCTGGGGTCCGTTTCGTGCAGGTGCACCCCAAGCCAACCCAGCCATGGGATTCGCACAGTAACACAAAGTCAAGCCTGGCAGGGATCTGTGGCGAAACCGATCTGCCGACTGCCGGGTTGATCAAGGATCTCAAGCAGCGTGGGCTGCTGGAGGAAACGATCGTCGTCTGGTCAGGTGAATTCGGACGCCTGCCGGTCTCCCAGAATGGCACAGGCAGGGATCACAACCGTAACGCTTTCTCCCTGCTGCTCTCAGGCGGCGGTTTCAAGCGGGGGATTACCTACGGGGAAACAGACGAGGTTGGTTACAAGGCGGCGGTTAACCGGGTCAGCATGGCTGACCTGCACGGTACGATCCTGCACCAGCTGGGCCTGAATCACGAGGAGTTGATCTACGAGAACGCGGGGCGGGATGAAACCCTGACGGACGTTTCACTCACCGGGGCCAGCGTGGTCACCGATATTCTCGCCTGAGCTGTCACCCTAGACCTTGGGTTCAAAAGCCTTGTCGTAGTCGCGACCCCAGAGCCCCATCGCTTCCTTGTCATCCAGGATGTGACCGTTGGACGGATCGCAGTTAAGCGTTCGTCCGGTCCGGTAGGAGATATTCCCCAGGTGGCACAAGAGCGTGCTCTTGTAGCCTTCCTCGATCTCGGAATTCAGTGACAGTGGCTTGTCGTTACGAATAGCCGAGAGGAAGTTGATGATGTGTTCCTGGTCACCACGGCTACCAGCCTCGGTTTCGACTTGCTTGTTATTGCGGTCATAGAGGGTGTATTCCCCTCCACCACCAATCACCATCGAACCGTTTTCTCCAAAGAAGTCGACAAAGCCATCACCGTTTCTGTTACAGCTCAGTCCCTGCCAGCTGATACTGCGACGGTCCTCGAACTCGAAGATGACAGAATTCGTGTCGGGTGTCTGCTGGTCATCTTTAAAGGCATACCGACCACCGGAAGAGGTGACCTTGGTGGGATAATCGACATCAAGTCCCCAGCGACAAACGTCCAGCGAGTGAACGCCGTTATTCCCAAGTTCACCGTTACCCCAGTGCCAGAACCAGTGCCAGTTGTAGTGCACCTGGTTGTCCATGTAGGGAGTCCGGGGGGCAGGACCCTGCCAGAGTTCGTAATCGAGGTGCTCGGGCACGGTGGCTGGTGCCCCGGTTCCGATCGAGCCGCGAAGACTATAGTAATGGGCTCGTGACGAGTAAACACGGCCGATCACGCCTTCATGCAGCATACGGATTGCCTTCTGCAGGGTCTCACCACTTCGCCGCTGGCTGCCCATCTGGACGGCACGGTTATGCTTGCGGGCGGCCTTGACCATCCATTCCCCCTCCTGGGGATTGTGCGAGCAGGGCTTCTCGACATAAACATGCTTGCCCGCCTGGCAGGCA